>NZ_CP159822.1:120000-420000 GCF_047727625.1 Candidatus Pelagibacter sp. Uisw_099_02
CAAAATATAAAAATATTTTAAAAGCTAAAATTTTCTGGGATTTAAAAAAAATAAATAACTATGATTTAGTATTTATTATCAATTATACGAAAATAATTCCTAAGGAAATTCTTAAAAAAAATAGATTTAATTTGGTTGTACATTCGAGCAATCTCCCTAGAGGAAAAGGTTTTGCACCTTTACAATGGCAAATTTTAGAAAATAAAAAAAAAATCGTGTTCACTATGATAAATATAAATGAAAAAATTGATCATGGTGATATTGTTTTACAATCTAATTTGTTATTGAATGGTCTCGAACTTTATGAAGAACTTAGAGTCCTCCAAGCTAATAAAATTTTAAAGATGATAAATCATATAATAAATATTTTTCCAAATATTAAGCTGAAAAAACAAAAAGGAAAAAGCACTTTCTACAAAAAAAGAAATAAACTTGATTCTAAGATGAATATAAATAAAAGTATTAAATCACAATTCAATAAATTAAGAATAGTAAATAATGAGCAATGGCCTGCTTTCTTTTATTATAAAAATAAAAAATTTATAATAAAGATATTTGATAATGATAAATAAAATTTTAACACTTAAAAAAAAACCAATCTTCATAGGAGAGGTTTCGTGCAATCATAACGGTAAAATAGAAAATGCAAAAAAAATAATTGATAGTGCCAAAAAATATGGTGTTGATTTAGTAAAATTTCAAACATACTCAGCTTCTTCACTAACTATAGATTCAAAAAAAAAAGATTTTTTAATAAAAAAAGGCATATGGAAGAGAAAAAAATTATGGGATCTTTACAGACAAGCCCAAACCCCATTTAGTTGGCAGAAAGAACTTTTTCAATATGCAAAAAAAAAGAAAATAAATTGTTTTAGCTCACCTTTTGATGTGAAGGCAGTAGATTTACTCGAAACTCTAAATTGTCCTATTTATAAAGTTGCTTCGTTTGAAATTAATCATTTCCCATTAATAAAAAGAATTGCAGAAACAAAAAAACCGATAATAATTTCAACAGGAACTTCTAATATAAAACAAATTGATTTAGCCTATAATTTTGCAAAAAAAAATGGATGTAAGAATATTATTCTTTTATATTGTGTAAGTAATTATCCATCAAAAATTACAGATTTCAATTTAAACAATATAAAATTAATGAAAAAAAGATATAATTGTAAAGTAGGTTTTTCTGATCACTCAATAGATAATAGAGTGGCATTCGCTGCTGTTTTATCTGGTGCAGATTATGTTGAAAAACACATTGCATTAGAGGGGCAAAATAAAGGTTTAGATATAAAATTCTCCATCAAAGGTAAAGAAATACTAAAATTTAGAGAAGAAATTGATGTAGCATGGAATTTAAGAGGTAAAGATTATTTTTTTAGAAATAGTTCTGAAAAAGTAAGTACTATTTTTAAAAGATCTATTTACCCAATTAAAACAATTAAAAAAGGTGAAAAATTTACAACTGAAAATGTATCAATAATTAGACCTGGCTTTAGTTTAGATCCAAGTTATTATTACAATCTATTAAAAAAAAGAGCTAAAAAAAATTTTGAACCTGGTCAAAGAATTTTACTAAAACAAATATAACTTATGAAAAAAAAAAAAAATTATCTAAAAATAATAAACCAGATAGAAAAAATAAGATCTAAAAATAATGTTAATTGGATGAATATTTTAAAGTTAGCATTTAAACTCGATCCAACAAATGCATCAAAAATCATGAAAAAAGTAAATTATGATGATAAAAAAATTTCAAAACTATTGAGTGAATTATCAAAATAATGAAAAAAGATTTAATTTGTGTTATTCCTGCAAGAGCAGGCAGTAAAAGAATTAAGAATAAAAATTTCAAATTATTTTGTAACAAGCCTATTATTTCTCAGGTTATTGGTAATTTAAAAAAATCTAATTTTTTTAGCGAAATTTTTGTATCTACAAATAGCAACCAAATATCTAAAATTTCAGATAAATTAGGTGTTAAAGTATTGAGAAGATCAGAAAAACTCTCAGACGATTACACGGACACAAAAACAGTAATTTGTGATGCTATTAAAAAAATTAAGAAACTTAATTATAGTTTCAATAAAGTATGTTGCATTTACCCAACATCAGTTTTTATAGAAATAGCAAAATTAAAAAAAGCAGAAAAAATTTTAAAAAAAAATGTACCATACGTTTTTTCAGCAAAAGAATATCTACACCCAATATATCGTTCATTTTATAGAGACAAGTATAACTATTTAAAAAAAAATTTCCCAAATTCTATGAACAAAAGAACACAGGATATAAAAAATGTATTTCATGATGCAGCACAATTTTACTTAGGGTGGAATGAATCTTGGGAAAATAAATTAGATATCTTTGATAAAAATTCAAAGTTTATAGCCTTTCCAAAGTTAAGTTCTTTGGATATAGACGACTATGAAGATTGGAAAATAGCTGAATTATTATGGAAAACAAAACAGAAAAAACGAATTAATATTTAATGTTAGGTGTCATCAATTATGGTTCAGGAAATTTTAGATCTGTAATAAATATTCTTAACTTCTTGAAAATTAATTTTAGAGAAATTAAAAGTGAAAAAGCTTTAAAAGACTTTAGTCATATTATTTTACCTGGAGTTGGATCATATAGATCTTTGCATCAAAGATTGATTGAATTAAACTTAGTGAATGAACTTAAGTATCAGGTTTTAGATAAAAAAAAATTTTTTTTAGGAATATGCGTGGGTATGCAAATTTTAAGCTCCTATGGAAATGAAGGAAAAGAGAGTGAGGGATTAAACATTATTGAGGGTTTGGTAGAAAAAATACCTGTAAAAAAAAGCCAATTACCAAATATAGGATGGCATAAAGTTGAATTAGTTAACAAGGAAAGTAAACTTTTCCAAAATATTTCAGAGGACGAAAGGTTTTTTTATTTTGTTCATAGCTATTATTTTAATCTTAAAGATAAAGGTCTTTGTTCTTCCAAAATAACTTATGATATAGAGGTCACCTCATCTATTGAAAAAGATAATATTTATGGAGTACAATTTCATCCTGAAAAAAGTCAATCTGCTGGGTGTAAACTTTTACAAAATTTTTACAAATTATGAATTCAAAAACAAAAAGATTAGTTGCAATAGTCTTGCTAAAAAGAGGAAATGTTGTTCAAAGTAAATATTTTAAACAGCATAAAGTAGTTGGTGATCCTTATATAATTATTGATAGATTAAATTCATGGAATGCAGATGAAGTCGTTTACTTGAATATTAGACCAAATGATATGAACGATACAAGATCAGATAAAAAAAATATCTATTATTCATCATTTGATAAGATAATTCTTGAAGTTGGCAAAAGAGCCTTTATGCCACTTACAGTTGGTGGTGGAATAAAATCATTAGAAGATATAGAAAAATATTTTGATATGGGTGCAGATAAAATTTCAATAAATTCTGAAATTTTTCATAATCCAAATTTAATTTCAGACGCTGTTAAAATTTATGGATCACAAGCTATCGTTGCAAGTATAGATTTTAAGTTAAATATAAGGTCTAATTCTTACGAAATTTTTGTTGATGGTGGAAAATCTTTGGTTTCAAATAATCTTATTGACTATATAAAGCGTATAGAAAATTTAGGTGCTGGAGAATTGTTGATTAATTCAATAGATCAAGACGGATCATTAAAAGGCTATGATTTTCAATTATTAAAAGCAATCAAGGAAAATACAAACCTACCTATAATATTTACAGGTGGTGCTGGATGTTGGGAAGATTTTTATAAAGGAATTAAACAAAACATTGACGCTGTAGCAGCAAGTAATATCTTTCACTTTTCTGAAAATAGCTATTTTGAAGCAATTAGTTTTTTAACAAATAAAGAATGCAATTTTAGACCTCCTATGTTATCAAAAATAACAAAATCTGAAGTTTAATGAATAATAATTGTAATTAATTAATGGTAAATTTTTGTAAGAGATGCGTCTATCCAATTCACGCAGTAAACATTGATATTGATGATGATGGTATATGTTCGGCGTGCAGAACCTTTGAAGAAATTACAAAGCTAGGAGATGAAAACTGGAAAATAAGAGAAAATAAATTTGTTCAGATATTAGAAGAATATAAAAAAATAACTGATGGTGATTATGACTGCATAATCCCTGTAGGTGGCGGTAAAGATAGTTATTACCAAGCTCATTATGTAAAATCACTAGGGTTTAAACCTTTATTAGTCACATATTATGGAAATAATTTTTTACCTGAAGGTGATGAAAATCTTCATAATATGTCAAAAAAACTAAATTTAGATCATTATATATTTAAGCCCTCTGAAGAACTATTAATAAAATTAAATCGAGCTGCATTTTACATGATGGGTGACATGAATTGGCACTGTCATGCTGGAATAAGAATAATTGCCCCAAAATCTGCTATCCAATTTAATGTGCCACTATTTATATATGGAGAAGTAAGTTGGGACATTTCTGGAATGTTTTCTATTAATGATTATGCTCAATTCAATAAAAGAACTGTTTTAGAGCATGATATGAGAGGGTACACGATTAATGATTTTGATAAAAAAGAAGGATTAAAAATTGAAGATCTTAAGTGGTATCAACTTCCGAGCGATGAACAATTTTTAAAACATAAATTAAAGGGAATATATCTTGGTAATTTTATTAAATGGGACCCTTATAAACAAACAGAAATAATGAAAAAACTTTATGATTGGAAAGAGTCAAGAGAAAGTTTTGAGAGAACATATAGAAAAATATCAAATCTTGATGATATGCATGAAAATGGTGCCCATGATTACTTAAAATTTATAAAATTTGGCTATGGCAGATGTAGTGATCATGCTTCAAAAGATATTAGAATGGGATATATGTCTAGAAAAAAAGCCATAGAGCTTGTAAAAAAATATGATCACGTAAAGCCAAAAAAAGACTTGAAGAGATGGCTTGAATATACCAATATTAAAGAAGTTGAATTTGATATTTTTGCTGACACATTAAGAGACAAAAGAGTTTGGAGTAAAAACCAAAATAATGAGTGGGTAAAAGATAATGTATGGCAAGAATCATAAGCACCAAATGAATATAGATAATAAATGATTGGTGGGGGGCATAAATAGATATGGCTAAACTAATTCTGATTGGTGGAGGCACACATCTAAATAGTTGTCTTGAAATAATAAGTGAAAATAAATCATTAAAAATAATAGGAATATTAGATAAAATAAAGAAGGATTATTTTTATAACACTAAATTAAAATTTATAGGAAAAGATAAAGATATTCTAAAATTTAATTTCAATCATGCATTTATATCCATAGGACTAATTAATAATTATAAAACAAGACTTAAGTTAATAAAATTTATGAATGATAAAAAAATAAAGTTTAAATCATTTATTGCAAAAAAAAGTATAATTTCTAATAATTTTATTATGGGAAATGGCTCCATCATCATGAAACAAGTAGTAATTAATAGAAACGTACAAATAGGAGATCACACCATAATTAATACTGGTGCTATAATTGAGCACGATGTTAAAATAGGTAATAATTGTCATATTTCGACAGGTGCAATAATCAATGGGGGAACGATAGTTGAAGATAATTCATTTATAGGAAGTGGTGCTATTATTGCTAATAATAGAAGAATAACAAAAAATTCTTTTATAAAAGCAGGTACTGTTTTTTAAAAGATAATTAATTTTCAAGATATTATTATAATCCAATAGATTAAGTTTAAGAATGGTGGACCTAAACAAAGATAGAGCTAATTACAAAAAAGAGATTTGAAAAAATAAAACTCAAATGTTGTTCAAAATTTGAACATAATGTATAATTAAAACAATAAAATGAGCACTAAAAATTTAGAAAAAAGATTTATTTCAAAAGAAAATAGATTCTCAATAAATAAAAAAGAGTTAAGTGAATTGAGGCAAAATTTTAGCAAGTCGGTTATTTTACTTACAGGTGCAACTGGATCAATTGGGGTCGAATTCGTAAAAAATTTAAAAAATTTTGATTTTAAAAAACTTTACTTGATTGACAAAGATGAAAATAGTTTAACAGAATTAAATAGGGAGTTAATTTTAATTTTTAAAAAAAAAAAAATTATTAATACCAATTACATATGTGCAGATATAAATCAAATAGATATAAATCTATTTATTAAAGAAAAAAAGATATCTCATTATTTAAATTTTGCTGCGATAAAACATGTTAGATCTGAAGATGAAATATTAAGTGCTAAATATTTATTTAATACAAATTCTAAAAATTTTTTAAAGATAAAGAAATTTAATAAGAGCAACCTTAAGCTGGTATTCTCAATTTCTTCTGATAAAGCAGTAGAACCATCAAGTTTTTTAGGTGCATCAAAAAAATTAATGGAAGATAGACTTTTTAAATTTAAGAGATTGAATAAAAAAATATTTGTTTCTACAACTAGATTTGCAAATGTAAGTTTTTCAAACGGTAGCATTCTAAAATATCTTTATGAGAGAATTCTTAACAAAAAAATATTTGGTGTACCAAAAAATGTAGAAAGATATTTTATCACACATGAAGAGGCAATTAGTTTATGCTTTAGAGCATTACTTAAGAATGCAAATAATAAAATTGTTGTCCCAAAGTTAGAGTTAGTAAAACCTTCAATAAAAATAGAAATTTTAACTTTAAAAATTTTAAAATATTTAGGATTTAAATATACCAATGATAAGAAAAAACATTTAAATAAAAAAAATTTTTATATAAATTTTTCAAAAAATAATTTTTCAGGACAAAAAAATTATGAAAAATTTTATGAAGAACAGGAAACATCTAAATTAATTTACAACAAAAACACGGTTCACATTATTCCTTCTCTCTTTAAATTCGATAATGAGGCTCTATTAAATAAAATAGACAAATTAAATAGTCTTCAAAAAATTAAAAATTTATTAAGTTTAAAAATTAAGACTTATAAACAAATTAAAGATTCAATTAAAATAAAAAATATATTATGAAAAATAAAGAAATTTATAAAAAATTATTAAATGCATTAAGAAAGGTTTATGTGAAAAAAAATAAAAAATATTTTATACATTCACCAATATTAACAAAAAAAGATAAACTTAGTTTAAATCATTGTATAAAAACGACTTACGTCTCTAGTGTAGGAAACTTAGTAAACAAATTTGAAAATAAAATAAAAAAATTTACTAAAGCAAAATATGTGGTCTGTCTAGTTAATGGAACTTCAGCTTTACATATCGCTCTCAAATTATTAAAAATAAAAAAAGATGAGGAAGTTTTATTACCTTCTTTTAATTTTGTAGCTAGCTCTAATGCATGTCTATATATTGGTGCGATTCCACATTATATAGACAGCAATCAAGAGTTAGGCATTGATTTAAAGAAATTAGAAAATTATTTAAGTGAAACTACAATATTGAAAAATAACAAATGTTTTAACAAAAAAACTGAAAGAAATATTACTGCTTGTATTCCTACTTACAGTTATGGTCACCCCTTTGATATAAAAGGATTAATCAAAATTTGTAAAAAATTTAAAATTAAAGTTATTGAAGACTCCTCTGAAGCACTAGGAACAAAAATTAATAATAAACATGCTGGAACATTTGGTGATTTGGGTATTTTAAGTTTTAATGGCAATAAAATAATTACTACAGGAGGGGGGGGGCTATAATTACAAATAATAAAAATTATGATAAAAAAGCAAGGCATATAAGCGCTACTTCTAAAATTTCCACTAAATTTAATACGATTCATAATGAATTAGGATACAATTATAGGATGCCAAATCTAAATGCAGCTTTGGGAATTTCTCAAATAGATAATTTAAATTTCATATTAAAAAAAAAGAATAAGTTACATATCGATCTTTTAAAAAATATAAAAAAAATTCAAAATTATTTTGATATTTTTTCAATACCAAAACTTGGTAAAAGTAATAATTGGATTCAACTATTAGTAATAAAAAAAGATATTAATATAAAAGAGTTATTAATTTTTTTGAATCAAAATAATATTGAAAGTAAAAAAGTCTGGGAAATTAATAGTAACTATAAATTTTTATCAAATTTTCCTAAAATGAAAAATATGAAATCAAAAGAATTTTCACAAAAAATAATATGTTTACCAAGTAACAATTTTTAATCATGAAAATAATTGCAGAAATTGGAGTAAATCACGATGGTAACATTTTAGAAGCAAAAAGATTAATTAAAATTTCAAAAGACTCTGGAGCTGACTATGTAAAGTTCCAAATGTATAAAACTGTCAATATTGTAATTAAAAAATCTAAATCAGCAAGTTATCAAAAAAAAGTTAATAAAAATCAATTTAAGCTTTTAAAAAAATATGAAATAACTTTAAAAAATTTTAAGAAATTAATCAATTATTGTAAAAAAATTAATATAAATTCACTTACAACTTGTTTTGATATAGAAACTTTTAATAATGTAAAAAAAATTTCAAAATCCAATATATACAAAATTGGATCAGGTGACTTAGATAATCTTCCATTAATTTATGAAATTGCAAAAAATAATAAAAAAATTATTTTATCAACTGGAATGTCTAGTTTCAAGGATATCGACTTAGCACTTAAAACAATTTATTTTGCACAAAAATATAAAAAAAAAAATCCTAATTTAGAAATGATAAATAGTATTAAATTAAATACAAAGAATAAAAAATTTTTATTAAATAAAGTAATCTTACTTCATTGTGTAAGCAACTACCCAACAAAACTTATTGATCTTAATTTAAAGATTATAACTGTATTGAAAGATAAATATCATTTACAAGTTGGTTTGTCAGATCATAGTAAAAGCTTAATTTCTCCATCAATTGCTTTCTTATTGGGCGCAGAATTTATTGAAAAACATTTGACAATTTCTAACACACAACCAGGGCCTGATCACTCATCATCCTTGAATAAAACAGATTTTAAAAAAATGGTAGAAAATTTAAAAGATACAATAAAAATGCTTGGAACTTCAAAAAAAAGTATTAATAAATTTGAAAAAAATATAGCTCAAATAGCAAAAAAGTCCTTGTATGCATCAAAAGAGATATACAAGGATGAAGTATATACTTTTAACAACTTAGCACTTAAAAGACCGCAATTAGGAAAAAAACCAAAATTATTCTGGAATTATCTTGGAAAGAAAGCAAAAAAGAGCTATAAAACTGACGAGATGATTTAATGTTCAAATATTGAACATATTATGATAGAGTAAACAATAAATTAAAATTATGTACCCAAATAAAGAATTTAAAAACTTTTTATCTTTTTTTAAAAATAGCCCTGGAAGGTTAGTAAAATATATTGAACTTTTAACTTTAAAAAATAAATCTAATACATTGGCAACAACTGATAGAAAATCATTGAATGAGGTGTGTATAGTAATTAATACAAAATGTAATCTTAAATGTGTTTGGTGTCATAGAGAAGAAAAACATATTCAAGATTCTGGTTATTTAGAGAGAAATGGAGACCTTGAAAAATTAAAAAAACTTTTACCTAAGTTAGATGGTTTTAATTGTGTTCATTGGGGAGGTTTAGCTGAACCACTATTAAATAAAGATATATTTGAACTTACTAAATTAGCAAGACAATATGTTCCTAGAGTTAAAGTTACTACAAATGGAACAACTTTGGTTCCAAAAGTTATTAAAAAAATTATTGAAAGTGGAATGACGGATATAGAAATTAGTCTTGATGGTTTTGATGGCGAAACAAATATGAAATATAGAGGATCAGATGAAAGCAAGGTAATCTCTTATTTAGAAAATCTTTCAAGTCAATCAGATATTCCACTTCAGATAAATTCGGTAATTACAGATGTAAACATACATTCGTTATGGGAGGCTATTGACAAACTAAAAAATGTGAAAACTTTGAAGTCAATACATACGATACCATTATTTGTTACTAAACATTTGACTAAGCTAGGTATAGGGCCAGCTGACCCAAAAGAACATAAAAAATTATTAGAGCATTGGAGAAAAAGAATAGATTTTTTTGGACTAGATATAAAACTTTCACCTGATATAGAAGATGTAACTTTAGATCCAATAGTATCAATGAAAAGAATGCATAATATATGTTATACTGTTTACGAACATCCTTTCATTAATTTAGATGGAAATATAAGTCCATGTGGAAGACTACAACATATTAGTCTTGATAATATCAACGACTTAGGTTTCGATGAAGCCTGGAATGGACCTAAAATTAGAAAATGGAGAGAAGAACAATTGCACGGTAACTTTGGAACATATTGTCAAAGAGAGTGTCATATGAAAAATACATGCCCATCTCGTCTTAATAATCTGAATCAATTTATGGGTAAATTTGATGATAAAATGGTTGTTATAGATAAATAAAAGACAACAAGTTGAAAAAAATAAATAAAATTTTGATTCAGTCAGCCTCTAGAGCAGAATTTTATATCCAAAAGAATTTAATTAATAAATTATCTAACCATTTTTCAATAACACTATTAATTCATGGAGATACAATTAAAAAAATTGACAAAAAAGAAATTTTAAAGAGTTTTGGAAAAAATATAAAAATTATCATTTCTAAAACAAATTATAGCCAATCTAATAATCCAACTTTTGTGTCAGCGAGTTTTACAAAACAAGTCTATTTTATTAGCAAGAATATTACAAAATTTAAACCAGATATTTCAATGATTTTTGGAGATCGAACAGATGCATTAGCTTTAGCGGTATCTTCCTTGATACACAAAGTGCCCGTAGTTCATTTGCATGGTGGAGAGGTTACACTGGGCTCAATAGATGAAAAAATTAGACATTCGATATCAAAAATTTCTGATATCCATTTTGTTTCACATAATAATTATAAAAAAAGATTAATTCAGTTAGGTGAAATAAATAAAAATATAAAAAATTTTGGTTCTTTAGAATTAGATCGAATAGATAAACAAAAGTTCAAAAGTAAAAGAGAGTTAAAAAAAAAATTAAAACTAAAGGATGAAAATTATGTATTAATTTCGATTAATTCTGAAATAAATTCTCAACAATCAAAAATGATCACAAAAAATATTCTTAAGGCTTTAGAATTTAATAAAGATTATGTAAAAATAATATCAATGCCAAATAGTGACCCATTTTCGGATGAAGTAAGTCAAGAAATTTTACACTACAAAAAAAAACCTAATTTTCAAATTTTTAATTCTTTGAATAGATATTATACAGATGTATTAAAAAATGCTAAATTTGTGATTGGTAATTCATCCTCAATAGTTTATGTAGCACCCTTTTTAGGTGTTCCATCAATTCTTGTAGGAGATAGACAAAAAGGACGAATTTTAAGCAAGTCTATAATTAAAACAGGTTATAATTTGAAACAAATTGTAAGTTCAATCAAGAAGATAAAAGGTAAAACTAATAGATGTAAAATTTATTTTAAAAAAGATACCATGGGCTTAATAACAAATTACTTAAAAAAAATAAATTTAGAGAATTTTAAATATAAAAGATTTATTGATTTAAAGATTTAATATGGAATCATTTTTTATTAAAAAAAATATTACAATTTATAGTGCATTAAAAAAACTTAAAGAAACTGGAAGTAAATGTTTGGTAGTAACAGATGGGAATCTTAAGCTTCTAGGAACACTTACTGATGGAGATATAAGAAAAGCTATAGTTGAAGGAAAGAATTTAGATTATAGAATCGATAAAATTTATAATAGAAAACCTAAATTTATAAATAAAAAAAAAATGTCAAATTTAATTATAAGAGACATTTTTTTAAAATTTAAACTTGATCTTATTCCAATTGTTGAAAATAAAAAAATTATAGATATTATGATTTGGTCAGATTTTTTTTCTGGCAAAAAAACATTAGAAACAAAGAAAATTTCCGTAGTAATCATGGCTGGTGGAAAAGGTAGTAGACTTCATCCATTTTCAAAAGTTTTGCCAAAGCCACTTGTTCCAGTTAATGAAATACCAATTATAGAAATAATATTAGAAAAATTCTTAAAATATAATATTCTAGATATATTTATATCTATTAACTATAAATCTAAAATTCTAATCTCATATTTAAAAACTACAAAGTTTTATAAAAGGATTCAATTTATTTCAGAAAAAAATCCAATGGGAACAATTGGATCATTAGCACTTTTAAAAAATAAAAAACTAAGTAAAAATTTTTTTGTAGCTAATTGCGATGTCGTAATTAATACAGATTATAAATCTATATTAGATTTTCATGAAAATAAAAAAAATGATATAACAATTGTATGTGCAATAAAAAAAATAAAAATACCTTATGGTACTTGTGAAATTAACAAAAATGGTACACTGATAAGAATGTTAGAAAAACCTGAAATTAAAAAATTCATAAATGTTGGTTTATACGTATTGAATAAATCAATTTTTAGTATTATTGGGAAAAATGACGGTATGAATTTTGATGAATTATTGAAAAAAGCAAAAAAAAATAGAAAAAAAATTGGAATTTTTCCAATAGAGGATAGTTCTTGGTTTGATTTTGGGCAATGGGATGAATACGAAAAATCTATAAATGAAATCAAAAAATAAATTTTTTGATTACCTGGTCTTTATACCAGCAAAAGGCACATCTTCAGGATTAAAAAATAAAAATTTAAAGAAAATTGGTAAATTAACTCTTTTAGAAAAAACAATTAAATTTGCAAAAAAAATTCCAGTTAATAAATTAGTTTTTGTTAGTACAGATAGTAAGAAGATTCAAAAAATTTCTAAAAAAAATAAAGCTAAATGTGATTTTTTAAGATCAAAAATTTTATCAAAAAAAGACTCTGATATTAAAGATGCATTAATAGAATTTTTTGACAAAATAGAAAAAGAGAAAAAACCTTATATTTTTAAAAAAATAATTATTTTAATGCCAACACAGCCATTTAGAAAAATGAATGACTTAATTAAAGGCACTAAACTCTTACAAAAAAAAATTAAATCTGTAGTTAGTGTTAAAAATTTAGAAAGAAGTGATAATTTTATTTGGAAATTGAAAAAAAATTTGATTAACTTAAAAAATGATTTAATTGGTGAAAATAGACAATTTATAAATAAGATAAATTATACACCATGTGGATCTTTTTATATATTATGGACAAAAGATTTAAAAAAAATGAATAGAATTTTTATAAAACCTGCAAAATATGTTGTTACAAAATTTCCATACAACTTGGATATTAATGAGGAAATTGATTTAAAAATTTCAAATAAAATTCTTGAAATTATTTGATATAAGTAGGAATATCATTTGTATCTAACCTACATATCTTAAAAGGATCTTTAATTTTATGATTTACTTTTGGTATTGTTGTGAGACCAAAACCACAGCCTTTGGACTTTAGATACTTTATAGTGAATGGATCGAAATCGCCATATGGGTAGCACATAGTCCAATTTTTAGTTTCAATATTAAAACTTTTTAAAAATTTAATTGTAGAATTTATTTCACGTTTTTTTTCTTTATTTGCAATACGACTAAACCATTTGTGCTTGTCTCCATGTCCACCAATGTACATGCCTGATCTTATTAATTTCTTTATATCTTTCTTATTTAGATAAATAAGTTTACAAAAATCTTTAATATTCATCTTAACAAATTTTTTGAACAATTTATCAATAATAAATTTTCTACGATTAAACGAGATTTCAATTTGTAATAATCTTTTAATAAAATTGATCTTAGGAGGATCAAATCTATTTTTTTTATAATATTGCTCCTTAAAATTATTTAATTTCATTTCATTAATTCCAACTTTTTTACAAAGTTTTTCAAACTCAATGAATAGTTCGTTAGTCTTTGATTTAGCAATTATATAATGAATTAGGTTTGCATCTAAAGCTTTACCTGTGTTTATCGGCATACTAGGTATGTAAAAACTACCTTTAAGTTTTCGTTTATTTAATTCAGGTAAAACATATTTGACATGATCTTTATAACCATCATCAAAAGAGAGAATACAGTATTTAGAAGAAAATTTATATCCTAAGTTATATTTATCCTTAAATTCTTGCATAGAAATTATCTTATAATTTTTGGATAAATAATTTAATTGATGTTTAAATTTATTAAATTCTAAACCTTTTATATTTTTAAATTTAGAAAATTTAATTTTACGAACATAATGATACATTACAAAAGTTACAGACATAATCTATTTTATAAAGTTGGGTCTTTCTTGATCACAATCGCCTTTGAATAAGTAAAATTTTGATGTTTTTTTTTTATTCATAATAGCAAAATTAATAGTAATGTTTTTTTTTGAAAATGGCTCAAAATAGTTTGGAACAATTGTATTATTATTAAACTCATTCTTCAAAAAATAAGTATTATTCTTTACATTTCCATAAAAATATAAATCAACAAATTCATAGTTGTTAGTTTCTATAAATTTTTTAAATGACACAGAACAATCAAATATTTTTTTTATATTTCCAAAAAAATCAACGATACGGAGGCATTTGCTACCTTTGTAATAACATTCTCTTGCAAAGTAATATCCTATAAGTTTATTTTTTTTTACAAATTCAAAAACTAAATATTTATAAAATGGGTTTTTAAAATATTTATTATTAAAATAATCTTCATTTTTTTCAAAAATTTTAACATAATTATGATAATCCTTTTTAAATTTTTTAAAATTAAAATTACTTACAATATTTAAACTTGAATCTTCTTTGTAAAATTTATTGTAATATTTTTTTCTAAATTTACCTATATTATAAACTTTGATTTTTTGATTTACGATATAATATTGTGTTAAACTACCAGTATAAAAACCTAAGTACTCATAAATTTTTTTTACATTCTCATTACAACCAACTGTCCCAATTTTTGAATATTTGTAATTTGCAATTGAATACATAAGTAATTTAATGCCCACACCTAATTCTGTTTTTTTGGCAATCCATGTTGTTAACCACACTGTATCAAATTTTTTTAATTCATATGAAAATTTACTATTTTTAACTATTCCTAAAAAACCTAAAATATTATTTTTTTTTTAAAAATTAGAAAATTATATTTTTTTTCTAATTTGTTATAGTGAAGCCAATTAAATATTTTATTATTTTTTGATAATATGTGGTTCTTTTGCCAATTTTTATCAATGAACTTTTGTATCAATTTAATATTCCCATTATCTTGTATAATCATTTTTTTAATTCAATAATTTCAATTATATAATTTAAAGGACTAATAAAAAAAACAATCCGGCTTTTAAATAATTTTGAATAATTTATTTTAGATATTTGCATAAATTCATTGCTTTTAAGCTCATCCATTGTTTTATCAAAATTTTTTGATGTATAGGCAATATGATTCAGAATGTTAGTTCCTCTTTTCAAATAACCACTTACTGGATTATTTTTTCCATATGGTTCAACCAATTCATAACAAATATTTTTTTCGTCAAAAAACAGTTTGGCTTTAATGCCCAATTTCTTATCTAGGATTAATTTGTTTGATTTACTTTTTGCAATAAAGTTGTTGAGATATTTTTCACTTTTTTTAATATTGTTAACAAATATTCCAATATGATTAAAAATAAGATTATTTTTTTTTTTAACACTTTTAATTATCTCATCTATATTCTTAAAATTATTAATTTCATTAATATTAAATTTAACTTTACATATTTTTTCAATTGAAAAAAGAATATTTAAATGGGTGAGAGAATCCCAATTTTTTATATTTGATAAACTAGCCTTTTTGTCAAACTTTTTACTTTTGATGTATTTTTTAATTATTTCAATAATTTTTTTTTCACTCATATAATTCTAAGTTAATTTTTTTAATTTTATTTGTTAAACACAGGTATGTGTCTATTTTATTTGACCCTCTTTTTTTAATCTTGTTAAAACCATGTTCTTCAAATAATTTCTTTGCAACGATGTTTTTTTCTGTATTAATGAATTCTCCGATTACATTATCATATTTATTTTTAGATGCATATTTTCTAATATAACTGAACATACATGACTCAAAATACCTTCCTATAACTCTGCAGCTCATCAAAAATGTATCTATGAATAAAGTTTTTTTACCATTTTTTTGTAAAATTATTAATCCCACATTACCATGATCACTATAAATATCTTTTAAGCTAATTAAAAAACAAAACTTGTTATCATCTTTAAATATTTTCTCCATCTCCGAAAGAGGATATCTTTTTGATCTTAGATTATATTGATTTGTTTTTAAAGTCATCTCAGATGCTCTATGTATATTTGTTTTATCTAATTTATGAATCTTTGCTTTTAATTTTATTGATTTTAAATATTGAATTTCATCTTTTGCAGTTTTTTTATCATCTATAAATTTTGCTCTAGCATGATAATTTTTTGTTTTGTCTTTTGAATTTTTTAAATTTGAAAGAAGTGAAAATTTTTTTAAAGAAGCTAATTGTTCAGACCAATAAACAATATCGTCATTTGGTTCTACCGTATGAACTTCTGGTAAAATTTTTCTAACAAGATTTCTTTCAACTGGATTATCATCCCAGAATACAAAACTATCCAATCCAAGATCTAATTCTTTTGAAATTTGTAAGATATTCTTTGCTTTAGATTCCCAATTAATTTTAAAATTAACAAAATGTTTCTTCTTTAATAATATAGAGGGATGATTTTTGAGAACATTAAACACATCTTTTTCGTTATTTTTACTCGAAATTGCAAGTAGCACTCCTTGATTATATAATTTAAGTATTTCTTTTTGAAAATCTAAGAAGATTTTTCCACTTTGTGTGTCTCCAATCTTTATGTTATTAATTCCATCTTCTCCTAGAACGCCTCCCCATAAAGTATTATCACAGTCTAAAATCAAAACTTTTGACCTTGGTTTTGTATATCTTACAAAAAAATCATCAATAAATTCTGATAAGATATCTATTCCAATTTGTGATAAATTTGATGAACTTAAATACTTATTTCTTAGGTCAAAAACATTTTCCATTCCTTTTAATTTAAAAATTTCATCCAAGTCAGCATAATTAAAATTATGATTATTATCTTTAATTTTTAAAAATTGATTTAAAAGTTTTTTTTTATTTTTTTCTTGATTAGTTGTATTATTGTTTACTTTAATTAAGTTTCCTTTTTTAAATGATGAAACCATAACTAATGTGCCTATACGTTTTTCTTTAGATCTACTTTTAAGTAATTTTAATATAGGCAAATATTCTTTAAAATTATTGTTATGAAAATCCTGTAAAAAAAGAGTTAAAACTACAAAATCATTTTTTTTTGTATCATGAAGAATTTTGTAATCACCAATATCACTAAAATTTTTTTTTATATCAATTTTATTCCACGATAAATTTCCTGGAAATAAAAAAGATGAACTAACTAGTGTGATAATCATTTATTAATAATGTTTTTTATATCTATTTTGTTAGAATTAGACAAATAGTTAATTATTTTTTCATAAAAAAATTTTTTTAATTCATTTTTATTTCTTAAAATTCTTATGCCACCATGTTTAGCTTCGAAAGATTTGTAATTTTCTACATGATATCTTAAATAATCATTCATATTTTCATAATAAATTGCACATTTCTTTCTTTTAAAGTGAGCTTTATAGGGCCCGGAAGTTAATATCCCAATTGTAGTTATTGAATATTGAATCAGTAAATCTGTATTTTCTTGTGAAATTATAATTTTTCTTTGAGGATATCTCATTTTTATTTCATTTATTTCAGAAATTTTTTCAGAAGGGTGTGGTTTAATTATAATTGAATGATTAGGATAAACATCAAAAATGATATCAAATAAGTTTTGATAAGTTATCAGTCTTTTATTTTTATGAAGTATGGGGTGTGACCTGTAGCTTAATATCAATATATATTTTTTAGGAAGTTTATTATAAAATTTTTTTTTTAATAATTTTTCTACTTCATAGGAGTTATTAAAATTATTAATTTGAACTATATTTCTAAATCCCATTTTAGAAAATATTTTAATATCACCACTGTTGTATAATAAAAACTTTTTGTTTTTATCTCTATTATAATTTCTAGTAGATGTTTTAATGTTTCTTACAAACCATGGGCTACTTGTATGTTTAAATAGAAAACCTTTGCAAAGAAAAAGTTTTATAAAAAAGCTTGTTAAAATATTTTGTAAAACGTACATATCCTCACTGTGAAAAATAAGTTTTGATAAAATACAAATCTTTATTAAATATATTAACTTTAAAAATTTATAATTTGAAGTATAAATATTACATGCACTTATTTTACATATTTCTTTAAATAAGCTATCTTTTTGCAATTTATTATAAATATTTTTATCTAAAATAAGAATATTTATTTTATTAAAATACTGTAAATTTTCTAAGATAATCGGAAAAACAAACTCACATTCACCAAATGAAGTTGAAATTATAAACCCTGCATTTTTTTTTTTCATAGATATAATTTATAAAAAAATATTATGTTCAAATTTTGAACATAATGATGTACATTAATATGTTAATGTTGAAGTGTTTCAAGTAAAAAATAATTTTTTTTGGACAGGTTTTAAAGGATGAATTCTATAAAGACTATAATAGATAATATTTTAACTAAGCTAAAATATGTTGGACTGTCTAATACTTTTAAATATTATTATTTTAGAATATGCAAAATAAAAAAGTTAATACAAATTAAAATTGATGAAAAAAGAATATTTATAAGAACCAACAGTCCTGATTTAAATGTTTCAATAGCTTCATTATACGAAGAATATAAAGATTTTAAAGGTCTAACAAAACAGTTATTAGAACCAAACTTAATAGTAGATGCGGGTGGTTATATTGGAACTTCTGCACTTAAATTCAGTGAAATGTATCCAAATGCTAAAATTGTAACATTGGAGCCATCAAGTGAAAATTATGAAATTTTATTACTAAACGTTAAAAATTATAAAAATATATATCCAATAAAATCGGCATTAGTTTCCTCAGCAAATGAAAAAATTGATATTCGTGATCGTTCTACTGGTCCATGGGGATATACTGTTGTTCGAAAGCCACTAGATAATAAAAACTCCAAAATAATTGAGAAAGTGAGCACAATTACACTTTCTGAAATAGTTAAAAAATTTAATATGAATATAAATGTTCTTAAGTTAGATATTGAGGGTGGTGAAAAAGATATATTTGATAACTGTCAAAAAGAAATTAAGGTAATTGAAACAATTATTGTGGAGTTGCATGATAGAATCATACCCGGATGTCGCTCTTCATTTGAAGATTCAAATAAAGACAAATATATTATTAAATTAGATGGTGAAAAATTTATTGCAACAAAATCAAATAATTAATAAAAAAAATAATGCTAAATATTTTTAAAAAAAAAAAAAAATACCAAAAATATTTTTTAAAAGATAATATAAAAAAAGAAATTTCTGATGGACTTGCTGAAGTAGGAGACTGGACTTATGGCAATCCAAACATTATGAGATGGGACTGGAAAGACAAACTTATTGTTGGAAAGTATTCGTCTATAGGACCGGGTGTAGAGATAATATTTGGGGGAAATCATAGGTCTGATTGGATTACAACCTCACCACTTCCAGCTGGCACTTTTCAATATTTTGAAAAATTTACTAATGCTAAGGATATAAAAGATTTTATTACATCTAAAGGTAATATTGTTATTGGTAATGATGTTTGGATAGGAGCTAAAGTTTTGATTCTGTCGGGATCAACTATAGGCGATGGAGCTGTTGTTGCAGCTGGATCTGTTATAGCTGGAAACGTTGAGCCTTACACAATTGTCTGTGGAAACCCCTTTAGAGCTATTAAAAAAAGGTTTAATGAAGATCAGATAAAAAAACTATTAAAGATTAAGTGGTGGGATTTTGATGATAACAAAGTAAATGCAATAGCCAAAACTTTATGCTCGGAAAATATAGATCAATTTTTTAAGTTGTTAGAGAATAAAAAAAATTATTGAGATTAAAATTGATTTTTTTTTGGCTTCATTATTATAAAAAAAATTATAAGTAATGAAAAAATAGAATTAATCCAATTATTAAAAAAATTTCCAGAGGTAGACAAGGGAAATAAATGAGTAAGGAGTGCGGAGTTAATTATCAATACAGGTATAAATTTATTTTTTTTATATTTTAATTCTAAATACGAAAATTTAAAAAAACTAAAGATTAAATATAAGTATAATATTGAAAATATAGCAAAACCAAAGAATCCTGTTTCAGCTAACAATTGGAGGTAGATATTATGTGGGTGTGTTGTGCAAGACAAATTTTGAGATCGATGTCTATTAATGTCATATTTTTTACACTCTTTTCTAAAAGTATTTGGTCCCGAGCCAGTTATTTTATTATCCTTATAAATACGGTAAGCAGTATTAAAGTGATCTTTATGATAATAATAGAATATTGATTGATTTTTTATTAGATATTTAAGTGGATAAAAAAAACGGTTTTTAATAATATTATTATTTTCAAAAATAATAAAGATTAGTGTTAATGATATTAGAGAAATAGTGATCAATCTCTTTAATCCAATAAAATTAATTAGAAACAAAGAACATAAACCAAGAAATAATAAATGTGTATAAATTGAAGCACGTTCTCCTGATATAAATATTGTTAATGTAGTTAGTACACTTAAAAAGATAAAAAAAATATTATAATTTTTATTTTTATTTTCAAAAAAATAAAAAAAAGTTGCTAATAAAATTGGATAGATTTTAGATAAAAAAGACCCTAAGATCATTTCATCTCCAAATACACCGCTGACTCTACTAGAAAAAATTCTTTTAAAACCTAAAGTATTATAATTAAAATAATATTGAACAAAAGCGTCTAAACATATTAATAAAAATAGCAATGATAGTATATTTCGAAATATAATTAAATCTTTTTTAAATTTATCAATTAAAAAAATTGAAAAAAAAATAAATAAAAAAAATCTCAAATTTAGAAAACTACTTTTAATAGAAAAAAGAATATATTCTGAAATTAAAGAACAAAAAATTGCTACAATATAGAAAATAAAAAAAATTATGATTAATGTATCAGATTTGTAATGTGATAATTTGATTTCTTTTATAAAAAAAAAAAACATTATTGAATACAAAACTACAACTGCATCTGGTAAAAAAGGACCAGTAACCAAAAAAAGTGGCATAAGAAAAAACAAATACAAGAATTTTTTTAGTGTCAATCTATAACTCATTTAATTTTTCTTAAAGAGTTGAGTTATCTTTTTGGAATTATTTGGATTAATAAAATACTTCATGTAAGTTTTGTTTAAATCTTTAATTATATTTTTTCTACGTAAAATTATATCATTAATAAGTAATTCGAATCCTTTTTCATTGCTAGATCCAAGAGTCAAATTTAAGTATCTTATTCTAAACATTTTAATTTTATTCTTAATAAATACGTCTTTTTTATCAAGGTTTTTTAAATTCTGTAAATTAAGAAGTTCAATGTTGGGAATACCAGCAGCATTCATATCATTTGCCAAATCAGAAAAAAATGAAATAGAAAAAAATGCATTTTTTGAGATTCCATAAGGGTGATTTTTGCTAATTATCCAATTTTTTTTATAAAATTTTTTTCCTAATATCTTAAAATAATATTCATTAATATTTTCTTTAGGGTGAGTTTTAATTACTAAATTATACCCCATTTTATCTATAACAATTTTCTTAATTTGTTTTATTAAAATTATTTTTTTTTTATCTGTAAAATATTTGCCATCTGTATGTCTTGAAATAAGAAAAATGTATTTTTTTCCATTAAAATATTTTTTTTCATATTTGTTACTAATTTTTTTTATCCAACTTTTTTCATGCTTAGGATTACCAAGCCTGATGTAGTTATTTTCATTTAATTTGAGCATTGTTTGAAAAAAATTAATTTCTTGTTTTGTTTTAGAAAATAGAACAATTTTAAATTTATCACCTAAATCATTCTGCTTATTAAACGAAAATTTTTTAGTATATGGAAAGCCTGAGCCATGGTTAATACTGATTTTATCAATATGTTTTGCACTTGTTGCAAATTCTTTCAAAGAATCTTTGGTTAGTTCTATTGCATCACAAAGGATGAATTTATAATTATTAAGAAAATTTTTATATTCAACTTTTTGTTTTTTTTTAAAGATATTATGTTTAAAGATGTAATTGTATATATTGAATTCTTTATTAAAAAATCTAACATTATTTCTATTTAAATTTTCTGATACTTTTTCCAAAAAACTTAGATTATTTTTTTTAAGGTTTTTGATTTGATAAATTTTTTCTTTTTTTGAAATAGAATAAAAGTTTTTAAAATTCTTTTTTAAAATTTCATAAAAAAATTTTTCTTTTGAAATATTTTCTAATATTCCTGGTTTGATAACAAAAAAATCTATTTCATATTTATTTGACAGTTTTTCAAGTATGGGAGCCCATGTATCCAGCAAACCTAGTCCTGGAGAACATAAAAATAGTATTTTTTGCATTATTGGTCTACTTATAGTTTTTTAAATCTATGATTTGATCACATTTTTTTAATACTTTATCATTATGCGAAACTATAATTATTGTAAAATTATTTTTAATAGAACAAATTTCATTTAGAATAGTATTTTCAGTAGTTTCATCAAGAGCATTTGTTGCTTCATCTAATATTAATAGTTGTGGTTGAAAATAAATTGCTCTAGCAATACATATCCTTTGTTTTTGACCACCTGAAATGTTTGTTGAATTTTCACTAATGATTGTATTTTCCTTATCCTGAAGACTGTTAACAAAGTCAGCAATATTAGCAATTTTTATAGCATTAATTAGTTTATTATGGTCAATTAAATTATCACTCACACCTACTGCAATATTTCTTTTAATAGAGTCATTTAATAAGAAAGTATCTTGATGAACAAGACCAATATTATGACAACTAATATTTTCTTGGTGTATTTTTTTTGAATCATTGTAAAAACCACCTTCAGTAAATTTAAGTTGACCAACTAAACAGTTCACAAGTGTACTTTTTCCAGATCCAGTTTCTCCTTTTATGCCAATTATTGAGTTTTTAGAAATTTTAATATTCAAATTTTTAAATAAGTATTTTTCATCATTATCAAACTTAAATGATGCATTCATTACTTCTAAATCGCGGTTTAAAGCTATTATATTTTTCTTGATAATTTTTTTTTTATTATATTTAAGGATATTTTCTAAAAAATATTCAGCTGATGATAGTGAAACCTTTATTCCTTGAATGGCAACTAAAATTCTGCTTATACTAGGTGCAATTCTTAATCCTGCAGCAGCAAAAGCAGAGAATACTAAAATAACCTCATTAGAACTTCTATTTTCTGCTAAATTGACTATTAAAAGAATTAATAAAACTGAAACAATTACTAGGTCAATAAAATATCTTGGTATGCCACTAATAAATGCAATAAATTTTAACCTAGTTGCTAAATAGCTTTCATTTTTAATAAAATTTTTAAGAAAAAAATTTTTAATTTCAAAGTGTTTAATTAACTTGAAACCAAAAAATACTTGTTGCGAAATGAAAAGTTTTTTTTCTTCAATATTTCTGATTTCTTGCCCAACATTATAAATATTTTTTCGCGTATAGTTTATATATATTAAAATAAATGGGACAGAGGTTACTAATAGTATTAAAAATGTTATGGGGTCTATAAAAAAAATTAGTACAGAGAGAATTAGGATAACCAGCAATTCATTTACCAAATAAAGTGTATGATATAAAAAACTATTAATTCTTACAATATCCGTAGTAATATTTCTTATATAAGTGGCAGTTTTGTCTTGAATAAAATTTCCATAATCAAGATTAACATATTTCACTAACAGTTTAGATGAAAAATAATATCCAATTTTACTGGTAAATTTTGTATGATAATTGAGTATTAAAATTAATATCAAAGTTTTAATTAAATAAACAATAAAAATAAAAAAGATTATAAAATAAGGGTCAACATTTTTAAAACTTGATAAAAAACTTAAAGTGTTGTTGTGCTCATTTAAGGCAAATGAAACACCACCTATCACAGCCGAAATAGAAAACAATTCAGTAAAACTTGCTACAATTATTAAAATAAGTGAAATATTAAGTTTACGTTGTAATTTTAAACTTAAATTTTTTTTTATATTAAAAAATGTATGAAAAATTTTCATTTTGTTAAATAGATTTTATACATACCACTAACATGTTTCTCAAACTTAAGAGAACTTAAAAATTTTTTATTTTTTTCTATACTTTTATATAAGTATTTAATTTCATTTTTATGTAATTTTGACCATTTTGCCTTTCCTAGCTTTGAAGACACCAAATGGAAGTCAAACTTATTTTTTATAAAAGGAATATATTTAAGTAACACTCCTAAAAAAAAACCTATCTTTCTTTTAATAATATATTCCATCAAATTAAGAATACTAAAAAAATTAAAAGGATCTTGAATATAGCCATCATCTAAAAATTTTTTATTTATTGTATTAAAAATTATATTTGACGAATTTGAGTTTTTTTTGAAAAATAAAACTTTATTTAAAAGATTGGTATTATTTTTTTTTTTATTTATTTTAATTTTTTTTAATAGATTTTCATAACTATAAAAAGTTTCAGAGAGTTTTAAAGGTATATCACTAAGCACTTCTAAAAATTTTTTATAATCTTTATTGAAAAGAGTTAAAGTTTTTTTTTTATTAAACGCAGATTGAACTGAAACTGTACTATTAAAATGAATAAGGATATCTGAATTTAGGATCTGATCATTTAAATCAGATTTATTATCAATATAGCATTTCTTTGAAATTAAATTTTTCCATGTTTCTGGATTTTCCATTGGATGTGGTCTAATACAAATATCGAATTTATTTGTAGATACCAGTCTTTCAAATATTTTTTGATAATCAGCCAGAGCTTTTTTTTGCACTTCATATTCTAATTTAAGTGTTTTTAGATTTTTTTTGGATAAATTTTCTCCAAAAGCAGATATTGATAATCTTAAATAACTGCTTTCATCTTTTAATTTTACACCGATTGGATTAGCCAATGGAAAACTTGTAATAAACAAAATTTTTTTTTTTTTATTTTTTTTATGAAAAAATTTTTTTTGCCAAACATCTATAATAGGTGACCCTGTAACAAAGTATTTGTTTTGAAATTTAGGGAATATTCTTTTCACATTTATAAAGTGATTTTTCCCCCAAAAAAAAATTAAATCACTTAGCTTTAAACCAGTTTCACTGTATCTTTGTAAAACACCATATTTACCATTGCTTGGCACTAATCCCTCAATATCCAATGAAGATATAAAATGGTTATTTTTTTTCAGCTTTTTTAAGATATTATTTTCACCAGGCACAATACTTTTTAACAGCCATACGGACCTTGAAAAATTTTTTATAAATGGAAATACTTGCTGTTTTTGACCAATATAAACTACCCAATTTTCCTTTAAAAAGTTAATTGATAAATTTATAACAGATAATAATTCTCTTTTTTTAATTTCTAATGGAATAATTAATTTTTTAGACATTTTTTATATAAAATAGTACAGTTTGTTCAAAATTTGAACATATATTTTTAACATATTTAATATCATGAATAACGACGAACTTAGCATTTTAAGAAAAATAGAAAAAGAGAAACAAATTAACCAGCGTAAAATTGCAAGTGAATTAGGCATAAGCTTGGGTAAAGTAAACTATTGTTTAAAAGAACTGAAAAAAAGAGGGTTCATTAAAATTAACAATTTTTCTCAAAGTAAAAAAAAATTAAACTATATATATTTGGTTACTCCAAAAGGCATAACCGCCAAAACAAAGGCAGTTCTAAATTTTATGAAAATAAAAATGAGAGAATATGAGGAATTAAAAAAAGACCTATGAAAAAAATTTTAATAACCGGGTGTGCTGGATTTATAGGATATCACTTAACAGAAAAACTAATAAAAGATAAAAAATATCGTATTTACGGAATCGATTCCTTGAATAACTATTACGACATTAGTTTAAAAAAAAAACGATTAGCTAATTTAACAAAATTCTCAACTTCTAAATTCAATTTTTATAAAATAGACCTGAAGCAATTTAAAAAGATTGAAGCCTTATTTAAAAAGCATAAGTTTGATTATGTGATTCATTTAGCTGCTCAGGCTGGTGTGAGATACTCAATAACAAATCCAGACACGTATATTAGCAATAATTTATTTGGATTTTATAATTTAATGAAATTATCTGCTATATATAAGATAAAACATTTTATGTTTGCATCATCTAGTTCAGTCTATGGAAATGTTAAAAAATTTCCAGTTAATGAGAGTGACAACACTGACAGACCACTATCCTTATATGCAGCAACCAAAAAAAGTAATGAAGTAATGGCATATTCATTTTCTAATATTTATAAAACTCCATGCACTGCCTTAAGGTTTTTTACTGTCTATGGACCATATGGTAGACCTGATATGGCTTTGTTTAAATTTTCTGAGAAGATTTTAAATGATAAAAAAATTGATTTATACAATAATGGAAACCACGAAAGAGATTTTACATATATTGATGATGCAATCAAAATGGTTTTAAAGGTAATAAAAAAAATTCCTAAAAAGAAAAGTTTTTTTCAGGTTTTCAATATTGCCACAGGAAAACCAAAAAAATTATTTCAATATCTTAAAATTATAGAAAAGAACTTAAAAAAGAAAGCAAAGATTAATTATTTACCATTACAAAAAGGTGATGTTATAAAAACTCATTCAAAGGTCAAGATTGATATAAGATTAAAGAATACCACTTCAATCGAAAAAGGTATAAAGATATTTATCAGTTGGTATTTGTCATATTTAAAATAAAAATAAAAAGGAAAAATGCATAAAAATATAAGACTACAAAAAATTATTAATAATAAGAATATACTTATTACTGGAGCAACAGGATCATTTGGAAATCAATTTATAAAAGTATTACTTCATTCCTTTTCAGCAAAAAAAATAATAATTTTTTCAAGAGATGAATACAAACAGTGGCTTATGGAGAGTGAGCTTAAAAGTTTAAAAGTTTCCAAGAAGAAACTAGCATCTTTAAGATTTTTCATAGGTGATGTAAGAGATTATGACAGACTTAATTTAGCCTTAAAAGATGTTGATATTGTTATTCACGCAGCAGCATTAAAACAAGTTATACCAGCTGAATACAATCCAAGCGAATATATAAATACAAATATAAATGGAGCTCAAAATCTTATCAAAGCATGTTTAGAAAACAACGTTGAAAAAGTAGTCGCGTTATCTACTGATAAAGCTGCAAACCCAATAAACCTCTATGGTGCAACAAAGCTTGCATCGGATAAACTATTTGTGGCAGCAAATAATATAGTCGGTAAGTCGAAAGTGAGATTTTCCACAGTTAGATATGGGAATGTTGTAGCTTCACGTGGTTCAGTTATACCATTCTTTAAAAACTTAGTTTTAGAAAAATCTACTTATTTACCCGTCACAGATGACAGAATGACGAGGTTTTGGATAACATTAAATGAAGCTGTAGATTTTGTCCTATCAAGTTTATTGAGAATGCAGGGTGGAGAGATATTTGTTCCAAAAATTCCATCTGTTAAAATTTTAGATTTAGCAAAAGCAATCGGCCCCAATTTAAAAATTAAGATTACAGGCATTAGACCAGGAGAAAAATTACATGAACTCTTATGTCCAAAAGATGACTATTATCATACTATAGAATTTAAGGATCATTTTGTAATATTTCCAACATTAGATATGACAGATTTTAATAAAAATTTCTTTATAAATAGATTAAAGGAAAAAGGTAAAATAGTTAAAAAGGATTTTGAATATAATTCAGAAAATAATCCAGTATTTTTAAAAGGAGAGAAATTAAAAAAACTAATCAATAATAACGATGATTCCTTATAGTAGGCAAAGTATACAAAAAAAAGATATAAATAGTGTTATCCAAGTTCTTAAATCTAATTTTTTGACACAAGGGCCAAAAGTTGAGCAATTCGAAAAATCAATAAGAAAGATTACTAAAGCTAAATATTCTGTAGCAGTCAATAGTGCAACAAGTGCGCTACATTTAGCTTGTATTAGCTTGGGTTTAAAAAAAAATGAATATTTATGGACGGTACCAAATACGTTTGTTGCATCTGCAAATTGTGCGTTACATTGCGGTGCAAAAGTTGATTTTGTAGATATTGATTCAAACACATTAAATATTTCATTAGAAAAACTTGAAATAAAACTTAAAAATACAATAAAAAAAAAATTACCAAAAATTCTTGTTACTGTCCATTTTGCTGGCTTACCAACTATGCAAGATGAAATATTTAAACTATCAAAAAAATATAAATTTAAAATCATTGAAGATGCGTCACATTCAATTGGAGCAAAATATAAAAGTGAGCCAGTAGGAAGTTGTAAATGGTCAGATATAACAATTTTTAGTTTTCATCCAGTTAAAATCATAACAACAGGAGAGGGTGGAATGCTTTTAACTAATAAAAAATATGTAGCAGAAAAATCAAGAATTCTTAGAACACATGGAATAATAAAATCAAAAAATAATGATTGGTATTATGAACAAAGATATTTAGGGTATAATTATAGAATGTCAGATATCCATGCTTCATTAGGAATTAGTCAAGTAAGAAGATTAAAAAAATTTATATCTAAAAGAAATGAAATAGCGGCACTATATAAAAGAGAATTATCAAACTTACCTTTAGATTTTCAGCAGATAGATAAAAATGCAATATCTTCATACCATTTATTTGTAATAAAATTTAAAAGCAAAAAATTAATAGCAAATTATTCTAAAATATTTAACTTATTAAGAAAAAACAAACTTTGGGTAAACTTACATTATTTACCATTGCATTTACATCCATATTATAAAAAATTAGGTTTTAAGGTTGGTTCATACCCTGAAGCAGAAAATTATTCTAAAAAATCTATATCTATACCAATTTTCTTTGAGCTATCTAAAAATGTACAATTAAAAACAATTTTAAAAATTAAAAAGATTATAAAATTACACAACTAATAAAAAAATAAAGTTTTAACAGTTGTAGTAGTACAATAAAATAACAAATATATTTTACTTGCTACATAAATTGAACTAATGGTTAACAAATAATTTTATTATGATAAAAATTGCATCTAATTTTAACCCATTAAGAATATTTTCTAAAAGTGGGCCCAATGTATTCATTTCAAGACTATTTAGGTCATTCAATACAAACAGCTTATTTAATGTTAAATCTGGAATTTTCCCAAATTATGATCTTGGTTTATATTTGGTTAAAAAAGGAAAATTGAATTTTAAAAAGCCATATTTTTTAAGAAATGGTGGAATATATATTGATAAAGTTGATACTATAAAAAATAGCAAATTTATTAATAGTGAAATTTTTAAGTCTGCAGAATATTCAAAAGGTATTATTTTTAATGCAGAATTTTGCAGAAAGTTGTTTTTTAGTTTTTACAAGTTGAAGAATAAAATACCCACAACAGTCATTTACAATGGTGTGCCTCTTAGTTTATTTAATCCAGATGGTTTGAATTTTAGAAATAGAATTGGGTTTTCACAAAAAGATAAAGTGATTATTGTTTCTGCAAGTTGGCGTAGGCATAAAAGATTAGAGGAAACTATAAAACTATTAGAAAAGTTAAATGATGATAATAATGAAAATTTTAGATTAATTGTATTAGGTAAAGTTGATAAAACTTTAAGAATAAAAAAAAATATTTATTTTGCAGGCGAAGTTATTCCCTCGTCTCTACCTAATTGGTATAGATCTGCTGATATATATTTGCATTTATCCTGGATAGAACCAAATGCAAACACCTTGGCAGAAGCTATTGGTTCTGGATTACCTTGTATATGTACAAATAATGGAGGTGTTGGTGAAACAGTTAAAATGTGTAATGCAGGCATTGTTTCAAATGCAGATGACGACTACCAGTTTAATTCTGTAGATTATTACAACCCACCAGAACCAAATTATACAGAGTTAAAAAAAGATATATTAACATTATTTGATAATTTAAAATATTTTAAGAATAACATTGATAGAAATCCAATTAATATTGACAATATAGCTGTGCAATATTCAGACTTTATAAATAAAAATTATAAATAAAAATTTTTTTTAAAATGAAAAATCCAGAGATATCAATAATTATGTCAGCTTATAATGCTGACAAGTATATTGCAGATTCTATCAACAGCATACTTAAACAAACATATACAAACTTTGAATTTTTAATAATAGATGATGCATCTAAAGATCAAACATTAAAGATTATTAAGAAATTCCAAAAAATTGATAAACGGATAAAATTAATTAAAAATAAAAAAAATATAGGTTTAACCAAATCCTTAAATAAGCTTAGTAAGAAGGCCAAAGGAAGATTTTTAGCAAGAATGGACGCTGATGATATTTGCTACACAAATAAACTAAAAAAACAAATTTCATGGTTCAAAAAGAATCCAAAAGCAATACTATTAGGAACATCAGGATTTAAGATAAATGAAAATTCAAGAAGATTAAGCAAATACAGATTACCTGCCATAAGCCATGAAAAAATTGTAAAAAAGTTAATTTTTAATAATTTTTATTTACATAGCTCAACCATGTTTAAAAGGATTAGTTTTTTAAAAATAGGCGGGTATAGAAGTTTTTTTCTTTATTCTCAAGATTATGATTTATGGATTAGGATGGCTAAAGAAGGAAGAATAGGAAACTTAAGTGATAATTTAGTAGGAATAAGATCTCATTCAGACTCAATAAGTTCAAACAATAAAAAAGAACAAGTTTATTATGCAATACTTGCAAGCTGTTTAAAATATAAAGATTTAAAAATTAAAAGCTTTATAAAAAAAAATTTTTTTGATCAATTAAAGTTAAATAAATCCATAGCTCCTCATTTTAATTGCTTAAGTTTTTTATATTCAGAAAGTTTGCCTAAAAAATACAGAGTCAGTTTTTTTAGTTTAAGTATAAAAGAAAAAATGTATTTACTTAAGGATATAAAATTTTTACTAATAAAAATTTTCAAAAAATTTTGATATATCTATTTTTTCTTGAGAGCAGTTTTGTCCAATAATACTCTAGTTAAAAAGTAGACAAATATATACATGAAACAGAATATGGATGTTAATTTTATTTGGGCCAACTTATCATTAATATCTAAATTAATTTGAATAAAAAATAATAATAAAATTATAGTGATAATTAAGCTAGAAATATTATTTTCATATTTCTTAAGAAATTTATTTTTAACAACAATTTCACCAATCAGGTGGTGTAAATGTAATTTATCTGGGTTATAAGGAGATGATTTATTGTAAATTTTTCTTACAAAAGAAACTAAAACTTCAATTACAGGATATAAAAAAAGATTTATTAGATAAAATGCAGATATTTCATAATTAATAAAAAGGTTGATTGTTATTAAAGCCGTGACTGATGATAAAAAATATGAACCATTATCACCAAGATAATTTTTATTTAATAAATTAAATACATAAAAAATAATTAGGGGTAAAGACATGAGTTGCAAAATATAAGCTTCAACACTTGCATCTTCTATTAAATTCAATTGGTAAATTAAGGATATAAAACAAAGAAAATAATAAGCTACTACATTACCATTTTTTCCATCAATAAAATTAGTTCCATTTATTAAAATTACAATACAAAGGCCTGAGAAAATGATTGAAAAAATATTAATCTGAAGAAATATATCCAATAATTTTATCCCCACGTTATTAATAAATAATTGAGCATTAATTATAATAAAAAAGGATATAATGAGCATCACTAATAGTCTTTGTTGGGGGCTGATTTTAAAATTTACATCAGAAAGAATACCTAAAATTAAAAAAATTAATCCATATAAAAAATAATTCATAAAAATAAAATTATTAAAGAAAGAAATAATTATGAAGGAAGTTACAAAAAATATTCCACCACTTAATACTATATTTTTAATTTTTGGCTCTTTATGTTTGAAGCCAAAACTGTTGTGGAGCAAGATATTTTTTTTCTTAAGTAATAAATTTAATATGCTTAAAATTAATAAGCTAAAAACTAAGTATTCGAACATTCTTAATATACTATAAACATTTTATATAATCAGTCTATTACTCTATCTTTCAATGTAATCAAAGAAGTAAAACTTATTTGTTTTGATATTTAAATATCTTTGATCAAAGGTATCTTTAACTAAATAATTACTAACTGACTCAAAAGGAAAGTTATTAAACTTATATTTATCATTTCTTTGAAACTCATTGTTAATTCTTTTAATATTTAAAATATTAAAAATAACCAAACTAATAATAATTAAAGAGTAAATTGATTTATTATTATTTTTTTCTTCATTAATATTAGTAAAATTTCCCACTAATAATATAACAAAGCATACTAATGCGTAAAATCCAAATCTTAGCTGTGGTAAGTAAGAAATCCAAAATATTAAAGAAAAAACAGATGATAAAAAAAATATCATATCAACAAGATTAAAAGTTTTCAGTTTAAAGTTTTTGTAGTTTAAGGCTATAATTAGAAAAGTTATTAGAATCATAATAATTAGAAATTCAAAAATTTTATAATTAAAATAATTTTTGTACCAAATTGGGAACCAACTACTAAATTTTAGAAATAATTCAGGGTTATTGGTTATAGTTGTTTGATGAAAATAACCCTTAGCCCACAATTCAACAACTTGACTAAAATCTAAAATTTTCTCAGAATTTATTGCCCATGGAATTATTTTATCATCCAAACAGGTAAATTTTAAATAATAAAAAAAACAACCAGATTTAAAAAAATTATCAATTATAATTAATAGAAATAATACTAAGAAAAAAAAAATACTATTTTTATTTATTAAAAAAAATTCTTTAAAATTACCATTGTACTTTGTTGATGAGTGTAAAAATATAATTAAAAATACAGGAAAAAAAAATAAAGAAGTTGCCTTAATAGAAACAGCATAAAGAAAGAAAATGCAAATTAATGAAAGATTAATTTTAATATATTTATTATTGGAGTAAAAATATATTAGCACTATAGACAAAAGTATAAAGCCTGAAATATAGTCATATCCATATTCAGAAATACGCGTAAACTTTGTCAGTAAAAATATTAATAAAAATAAATTTATAAAATTAAATTTTTTTTTATATAAAATTTCAGAGATTAAAAATAAACAAATATTAAAAAATATTAAGAAAATTGGTACATGTAAAAATTTATAATTTATAATGGGCAACACAAATATTTTTTGTAGGTATGATAAAAAAGAGGAATATGTATAAATTATTTCTAAGTTGCTTAAGCCTAAAATCAATTTTGAATTGGATATTACATCAATAAAAGGTAAATGGTTTGATGTAAAGTCTTCATGTGTTTTTGAAATTAAGACGCCCACACACAGCAACATCAAAAGTATAATATTTGTTTTTTCTATTTTTTTTGAATACTTATTTCTCTGTTTTAAATAAATTAATAAACCAAAAGTTAAGATTAATAAATTTATATGAATATTAGTAATAGAAAGTATATATAATATATAACCAATTACATTTAGCGTAATTATGCCTAGAAAGAACTCTATAAATTTTTGAAAATATCTTTCATTTGAAAAATAGTCTAGCTTGATAATTTTTTTTGTTACTTTTCCATATCCTAGGATTGATAATTGTGACAAAAATATAAAGATAATAAAAAAAACAAGATATAGATAATTTATCATTAAATCTAAAGATAAGGGATTTTATGATTTTTTGGTATAATTATATTTCTTATAAGTAAGACAATTTAAGAAAAATTAAAATGTATTCATCTTTTGAATATAATTAAAATATTAATTGCACTTGCTTCTTTATGATAATCATAAATAAACTAACTTTTAGAAATAAATTAAGTTTTTCAAGATCATAAGCTGTCTATTTATGTCAATAAATGGGTTTTTTTATTGGTAGAATTAGGTTTACTTTTTTAAAAAAATTGCTATTAATCTGCTGCCGGTGATTATTGCGAAGGGGTTATACCCGATCCCATTCCGAACTCGGAAGTCAAGCCCTTCAGCGCCAATGGTACTTTGTCTTAAGACACGGAAGAGTAGGACATTGCCGGCTATAAAAAAAAATTATGAAAATTAAAAGCTCATTAAAATCACTCAAAAAAAGAGACCTTAATTCTAAACTAGTTAGAAGACGAGGCAGAGTTTATATAATAAACAAAACCAATCCCAAATTTAAAGCAAGACAGAAGTAATTTTATGGATAATCAAGACCATAAAAGTACCTGGAATAATTTTACAAAATTTGTATTGTGGGGAACTGTCGCGGTAATAGCAGTTTTAGTTCTAATGGCAGCATTCTTATTGTAGAATTCCATATGAGAATTGTTTCAATTTCAGAAGATAAAAAAATAGAAAAAAGAATTGCAATTACACCTGATATAGCAAAAAAATATATAGCACTCGAACTTGAAGTATCCTTACCTGAAAATTATGGTGAACATTTAGGCTTTAAAGATAATGAATATAAGGAATTAGGTGTAAAAATTTCTAAAGATGATAAAGAAATTATAGAAAGTGCAGATATTATTGTTCAGGTGGGGCTACTTTCAGTTGATAAAATTTCTCTTTTAAAAAAGAACCAAATTTTAGTTGGTATTTTAGATCCATATACTAATAAAGAAAAATTAGATAATTTAGCAAAAGATAATATTAATAGTTTTTCTTTGGACTTGCTACCAAGAATTACAAGAGCACAGTCTATGGATATACTTTCTTCACAAGCTAATCTTGCTGGGTATAAAGCGGTTGTGGAGTCATTTGCAAAATTTGAGAAAGCCATACCAATGATGATGACTGCAGCTGGAACAGTTCCTGCAGCTAAAGTTTTGGTTGTTGGGGCAGGTGTTGCAGGACTGCAAGCTATAGCAACTGCAAAAAGAATGGGAGCTATTGTTTTTGCTACAGACGTTAGAATGGCTTCCAAAGAGCAAGTTGAAAGTCTAGGAGGTAAATTTTTAACTGTAGAAGGTGCAGAAAATCTTGAAACAGAGGGTGGTTATGCCAAAGAAGCTTCCGATGATTTCAAAAAGAAGCAGGAAGAGCTATTAGCTGAAACTCTAAAAAAAATTGATATTGTAATATGCACTGCTCTGATACCAGGAAAAAAAGCTCCATTAATAATTAAAGAAAGAATGATAAATGGGATGCAAACAGGATCAATTATTTATGATTTGGCTGCTATACAAGGAGGAAATACTGCTTTTACTGAAGTAGACAAAGTAATTAATAAAGGTGGTATAAAAATTATGGGTGAAAAAAATATTTTAAACAAACTGCCAATTTCAGCATCAAGCTTGTATGCAAAAAATGTCTTTAACTTTGTTGTAAACTTATATGATAAAGAAAATAAAAAAATTAATATTAACCTAGAAGATGAAATAATTGAAAAAACACTAATTAAGTAAGATTATGGAGATAGATCCTTTTATATTTAGACTAAGCATTTTTATACTTTCAATATTTATTGGATATTATGTTGTTTGGAGTGTTACACCTTCTCTGCATACACCTCTGATGTCAGTAACAAATGCTATTTCGTCAGTAATTATCGTAGGAGCTATCATAGCTGGACTAGCTGGAAATTCAGATAATATTTTTAATATCTCGAGCATTTTTGGATTTTTAGCTATATCTCTGGCAGCAATAAATATTTTTGGAGGATTTTTAGTCACTCAAAGAATGCTTGCGATGTATAAAAAAAAGAAGAAGGATAAATAATGATATCAGCGAATTTATCAGCAATTTTTTATTTGATTTCAGGTGTATTGTTTATTTTAGCATTAAGAGGATTATCTTCTCCAGAAACATCTAGACAGGGTAATTTCTTTGGTATTTTAGGAATGGTTATTGCCATAACAGTTACATTCTTATCTATAGGAAATTTTTCGAGTGGTTTTATTTATGTTTTAATATTTCTTTTAATTGGTGGTCTAATTGGTGCGTTTATAGCTTATAAAATACCAATGACTGCTATGCCAGAACTCGTTGCTGGCTTTCATAGTCTTGTAGGACTTGCAGCAGTATTTGTTGCAATATCAGCTTTTTTAAATCCTGAAGCTTTTAATCTTGGATTACCAGGAAGTATTAAGCTTGGAAGTTTAATTGAAATGTCAATTGGTGCAGCAGTTGGTGCAATAACATTTTCAGGTTCAATAATTGCTTTTTTAAAACTTCAAGGAATAATGTCTGGCTCGCCCATAACATTCAGAGGACAGCATCCACTCAATGCTTTAATTTTAATTTCTATAGTGGTTGTAACTTATCTATTGTGTTCAACCCAATCTGCAAACTTTTTTTGGATATTGTTAGCTATATCTTTTTTAATTGGATTTTTATTGATTATTCCAATCGGAGGTGCAGATATGCCAGTTGTAATATCAATGCTAAATTCTTATTCTGGTTGGGCAGCTGCAGGAATTGGTTTTACTTTAGAAAACACTGCTTTAATTATTACTGGAGCTTTAGTTGGTTCGTCAGGAGCAATTTTATCATACATAATGTGTAAAGGTATGAATCGTTCTTTTTTCAACGTAATTTTAGGAGGATTTGGAGCAACAGATCAGACCCTATCTACTGGAAGCAAAGAACAAAAACCTGTTAAAAATGGTAATGCTGAGGATGCAGCATTTTTGATGAAAAATGCGTCATCAGTTATAATAGTTCCCGGATACGGTATGGCTGTAGCTCAAGCGCAGCATGCATTAAGAGAAATGGTAGATACGCTTAAGAAAAATGATATTAAAGTTTCTTATGCCATTCATCCTGTTGCAGGAAGAATGCCAGGGCACATGAATGTATTGCTAGCTGAAGCAAATGTTCCCTATGATGAAGTTTTTGAATTAGAAGAAATTAATAATGATTTTGCAAATGCAGATGTAGCATTTGTAATAGGAGCTAATGATGTCACAAATCCTGCTGCAAAGACTGACCCTCAAAGTCCAATTTATGGAATGCCAGTTCTGGATGTGGAAAAATGTAAGTCTGTGTTGTTTGTAAAAAGAAGTTTATCTCCTGGATATGCTGGAATTGATAATGATTTGTTTTATAAAGAGAACACTTTAATGTTGTTTGCTGATGCTAAAAAAATGACAGAAGACATAACAAAAAATTTATAAATATGAAAACTAATACTAAAATTTTTTGCGATATTGCAAAATTAGATGAAATAAAAAAATTTAATAAAAAAAAAATTGTTAAAGGTTTTACTACCAATCCATCTTTAATGAGAAAAGCAGGTGCAAAAAATTATGAAAATTATTCAAAACAAATTTTAAAAATATGTACTACAAAACCTGTGTCGCTGGAAGTTTTTGCTGATAATTATATTAATATGAAAAAGCAAGCTCTTAAGATTAATTCATGGGGAAAAAATGTTTATGTTAAGATTCCAGTTAATAATTCTAAAGGGATTTTTATGGGAAGAATAATTAAGGAGCTTAATAAAGAAAATATAAAGCTGAATATAACTGCGGTATATTCATTTCAACAAGCTAAGAAAATACTAAATTTATTAAACAAAAAATCAAAAGTTATAATTTCAATTTTTGCAGGAAGGGCTGCTGATACTGGTAAAGACCCAATACCAGAGTTTAACAAAAGTATTAAATTAGCTAAGAAATTTAAGAATGTAGAAATTCTTTGGGCAAGTGTTAGAGAACCATACAATTATCTACAGGCAAAGCAAATTGGATGTCAAATAATTACAGTGCCCCCTATTATAATAGAAAAAATAGAAAAATTTGGAAAAACATTTGACCAATTAACCTCTGAAACTGTAAAGGGATTTTTAACGGATAGTAAAAAATCAAAATTCTCAATTAAATGAAAAAAACAGCATTGATAACTGGCATAAGTGGACAAGACGGTGCTTACTTAGCAAATTTTTTACTAAAAAAAAACTATAGAGTAATTGGGACTGATAGAAGATCAGCAAGAGATGACAAATGGAGACTTAAATATTTTAATATAGAAAATAAAATTATATTTGAAGATATGGATTTAAATGAAATTACACAAATACAAAGAATATTCTCAAGCTATAGAATAGATGAAGTGTATAATTTTGCTGCCCAATCTTTTGTTAAGTCGTCTTTTTCTAATCCATTAACTACAGCAGATACAACAGCAATTGGATGTTTGAGAATATTAGAAGTAATAAGAAATTTAAAGAAAAGACCAAAATTTTATCAGGCATCATCATCAGAAATGTTTGGTGAAGTTTTAGAAATTCCGCAGACTGAAAAAACAGCTTTTAATCCACAGAGCCCTTATGCAATATCAAAATTATTTAGTCATTTTATTACAAAAAATTACAGAGAGGCATACAATATTTATACATCATCGGGTATTTGTTTTAATCATGAGTCTCCACTTAGAGGGGAAGAATTTGTTACAAGAAAAATAACAAGCTGTTTATCAAAAATACAAAGTGGTGAAATTAGTCATTTTGAACTAGGCAATATAAATGCAAAAAGGGACTGGGGTTTTGCAGGAGATTATGTGGAGGGCATGTGGAAAGCCCTACAAGTTAAAAAACCAGATGATTTTGTTTTTTCTACTGGAAGAAATCATAGTATCAAAAATTTTATAGATGAAGCTAGAAAGTACCTTAATTTTGAAACTAAATGGCATGGAAGTGGTTTATCAACTCAATTAAGAAGAAAAAATAATAACCAGATTATTTTAAAAATTAATAAAAAATTTTTTAGACCAACCGAGGTAAATTTATTAATTGGCAAAAATAGTAAAGCAAAAAAAGTTCTTAAATGGTCCCCAAAAACAAATTTTAAAGAATTGGTTAAAATGATGATGCTAGAAGATCTTAAAAAACATTCTAGATAGCACCTTCATAAATTTCAAAAATTTTATTTCTGATTTTCGTATTATTAAATTTAATATTAAAAAGTTTTTTAGAATTTTTAGAGAATGTTAAGATTTTTTTTTTATTTTGTGTTGCTTTAAGAATTTTATTTTTTAAATCTTTAGATGAATTATTTTTAAAATTATAACCATTATAACCATTAATTATCATGTCTTGCATTCCTGAGCCTTTATTATCAGAAACAATAACAGGTAAGGAATGATTTATCGCTTCTAATAAAGAAATCCCAAAAGATTCTGCTCTAGTGTTGGATGTAAAACAAAAAATATCTGAGTTTTTTAAAAGACTATTTTTTTTATCTTCACTTGCTTTTGTATGAATAAAAAATCTATCACTTAACTTATATTTTTTAACATCTCTTTCTAACATTTCTTTTTCAGGACCATCACCAACTAAATTAAAAGTATAATTTTTTGGCAAAATACTAGCTGCTTCTATAAGACATTTATAGCCCTTATATGAGACTAACCTACCTACAGATAAAATTCTAATCTCCTTGGAATTTATTTTAATATTTCTTTTTACACTCTTTATTATTGGAGGAACTATCAAAATCTTATTTTTAAAATTTTTTAAATCCTGAGAATAGTTTACATAATTTTGAGATAGGCATATTATTCTTTTAGCTTTTTTTAATAGTTTTTTTTGAAAAAAATTAAAAATTACTTTTAATAACTTTTGTTTAATAATATCGCTACCCCAGCTAATATATAATAAGTTTATTTTTTTGCTGAATAATGCAATTAAAATTGTTGGCCAAGGATTTGGTACCGTAATATGAACAATATCATATTTATTGATATTATTTTTAAGAAAACAAAACATACTTAAAGAGAATGGTGTAGAGCTTAAAACAAAGTTGCTAGTACAATTTATTATTTTATATTTATTTTTAATATACTGATTTTTTTTATTATGAGGAGAAAATGAAAGAATATCAATTTTCTTATATTTTTTAGATAATTGATTGCATATCGATCTTGTTAAAGTTTCTATACCACCAAAGTTATTAAAATATTTTGTTATATGTAAAATTCTCACAATTAGATTTTAAGTTAAAAAACACACATTTCAAAAAAATTATTTAATATTAAGAAAAAGTATTGAGAAATTGGTTGCGGGGGACGGATTTGAACCGCCGACCTCAAGGTTATGAGCCTTGCGAGCTACCAGGCTGCTCCACCCCGCGGTGTAATTAAATTCTATTTTTAAGCTTATTAAGTTTTTTTACTCTTTTAATATTTTCTTGTAAAATTCTTTTTTTCTTTTCAGAGGGTTTTTCATAAACACTCTTTAGTTTTACCACTTTAAAGAATCCATCACGCTGTAGTTTTCTTTTAAGTACCCTTAACGCTTGTTCAATATTGTTATCTTTAACTTCTATTTTCATAAATTTTTTTAAAAGTGAGTAACTATCACTATAAAATTTTGATGTCTATTAAATTTATTCATTGTTTGAAACTTCTTTTGATTTTTTTGCTTTCTCTTTTTCTTTTTTTTCCCTTTTTATTCTTCTTTCTGCTTTTTCAATTGCTTCAATTAATTCTTTTTGTGAGAATAAGCTCATAGCAACTGGATCTTTAGGATTTAAATTATTATAATTCCAATAACTTTTATTTCTAATTGAGGTAACAGAATTTTTAGTTATTCCAACTAACTTAGCTATTTGTGAATCCTTTAAAGTTGTGTGTTGTTTTATTAACCATAATGCAGAATCTGGTTTATCCTGTCTTTTTGATAGAGGAATATATTTTTTAATTTTTTTATCTGTCGTAGATATTTCAATATCGATATTTTTAATTAGTAAGGCTCTATTTTCATCTTTTGATGCTAGCTCTATTTCCTCTCTAGTAAGTTGACCAGATATAATTGGATTATATGCCATTATTCCTTTTGCAACCTCACCATCTGCAATACCTTGAACTTCTACTTCATGTAAATTACAAAATTTCGAAATTTGTTTAAAGGTAAGAGTTGTATTTTCTACTAGCCAAACAGCAGTTGCCATTGGCATTAATGGTACATTTGACATCTAGTCCTTTTTTTCTGATCTGAAGTTTTGGAATTTTTTATTGAACTTACTAACTCGACCCTTATCCATTAATTTTTGTTTTCCACCAGTCCAAGCAGCATGTGATTTAGGATCAATCTCTAATTTTAAAATTTCTCCTTCTTTTCCCCAAGTTGATCTTGTTTCAAATTGAGTTCCATCGGTCATTTCTACTTTTATTGTATGGTAGTCTGGGTGAATGTCTTTTTTCATATCGAGACTTATAGCAAAAGAATTTTATAAAACAATTAAAAGTTCTTTAATTTTTTGAGCATTTTCTCATTAATTGCCATGCTAGAGGCCCTTATTTGAATATTTTTATTTTGAGAAAGGTCTATTTCATTAATCATGCCACCTGCTTCTTTTAAAATTATTATACCTGCTGCTATATCCCACAAATTAAGGTCATTTTGAAAATAGCCATCATACCTACCAGCTGCAACATATGCTATATCTAGTGCTGCGCTTCCAGATTTTCTTAAGGGAAGATCAACATCATTTTTTGATATGCCTCCTGTAGCAAACAAACAACTATTAAGCTCTTTTTTTTTTGAAACTCTAATTCTTTGGTTGTTAAAAAAAGCACCATTTTCTTTTTCAGCATAAAACATTTCATCTTTTATTGGGTCGTAAATTAATCCAGAAACTATTTCATCAGCAGATTTTAGTGCAATAGATATTGCAAAATGTGGTACACCATGCAAAAAATTTGTAGTACCATCAATAGGGTCTATAATCCAAGTGTTATTTTTATCTTTATTTACTTCAGAGCCATCTTCTTCACTAATAATAGAATAATAGGGTCTTGCTTTTTTTAATTCTTCAATAATTATTTTTTCTGCTTTTAAGTCAGCATTTGATACAAAATCTGTCGGACCTTTGATTGAAACTTGTAGCTTTTCTATCTCTCCAAAATCTCTAATTAAAGCTCTAGAAGCTTTTTCAGCAGCCTTGATCATTATGTTAAGATTAGCTGATATTGATTGCATAAGATTTATATTTTTTTGATATATTCCATAGTTCTAGTATCAACTATAATTTTATCTCCATTATCAATAAAAGGAGGCACTTGAATATTTATTCCATTATCTAAAGTTGCAGGCTTATAAGAAGAGGAAACTGTTTGACCCTTAAGTGCCACATCTGTTGTTTCAATTGTACAAGTAACTTGATTAGGTAACTCCACCATTAATGGCTCCTCGTTATAAAAACTTATACTTACTTCTAAGTTTTCTGTTAACAATTTACCTTTATCACCAATAATGCTTTTCTTAATATTAATTTGTTCATAAGATTTTGGATTCATAAAATGATAATCTGTTTCATCATCATAAAGATAGTTAAATTTTGTTTCATCTAGTGATGCTTTTTCTACAGATTCACTTGATCTGAATCTTTCATTTAATTTTGTATTTTTATTTACACTTTTCATTTCGACTTGTGCAAATGCACCACCCTTACCTGGTTTGACGTGTTGTGTTTTTAAAACTTGCCAAAGGTCATTTTTGTATTCAATCAACATGCCAACTCTAATTTCACTTGCGTATAATTTCATTTTAATTTTTTTATAGCCTCTAAAGGTTTGTATTTTTTATTATTCCAAATGTAGCCTGAAATAGCTAAAAAGTTTGCTTTATTCAATAAAAGTTTTTTATAATTATTAAACTTTATACCCCCGATAGCTACAATTGGTAGAGATGTTATTTTTTTAATAGACTTTAATATTGTCAAATTAGCTCTATATTTTACTATTTTGGTTTTAGAAGCATAAAATGCTCCAAAAGCTAAATAGTCTGCTCCATTCTCTATAGCACTCTTCGCTAAAGTAATGGAGTTGTGACAAGTGACACCAATAATTTTATTCTTTAATATTTTTCTAGCTTTTGTCAAATCCATATCTTTCTGACCTAAATGACAACCATCTGCATTAAGTTTTTTTGCAAGTCTAGGATCGTCATTAATTAAGAATTTAACCTTATATTTTTTACAAATAACTTTGATTTTTTTTCCTATAATAAAATTTTCTCTACTTTTTTGTTTTTTTAATCTTAATTGAAAAAAACTTATTTTTTTGGAACTAAACACTGATGCCAGATCAGTATAGAACTTGTCATTCTTAATCTTATTTGGAGAGATTAAATAAACAAATTTCTTATTTGTTTTATTTTGACTCAAGTTCTGCTGACCATTTTCCTTGAGCTGCATGTGTGCACATATTGGCTCTGTGGTTGAAGACTTTTTGAGTTCCTTCAATATTTTTAATATCTTTTGACCAAAATTTAAGTGCACTTTGTTGTAAGGCTCTACCATATGAGTAAGTCATAATAAAATTAGTATTATTATGCTTATTAATTGAATTCAAATTTTCAGTAGCCTCTACTTCTGTTTGGCCACCAGATAAAAAAGCAATTCCAGGTATATCTGAGGGCACATTTTCTTTTAGACATTTTAAAGTAAGTTTTGCAACCTCTTCACTTGATATTTTTTTATCAGAGGTAACTCCTGCTAAGATCATGTTAGGTTTTAAAATTATTCCACTTAAGTCAATATTGTGAAGTATTAATTCTTCAAAACACTTTTTAATAACTTCAGAAGTTTTATTAAAACAAATTTCAGCAGAATGACTTCCATCCATTAAAACTTCAGGCTCTACAATTGGAACCATTCCACATTCTTGAACTAATGAGGCATATCTTGCTAACGCATGAGCATTAGAATGAATAGATAGTTTGCTTGGAAACTTATTTGAAATGTTATAGACACCTCTCCATTTTGTAAATCTTGCACCAAGCTTATAGTATGTTTGTAATCTTTCTCTTAAACCATCTAGACCTTCTGTAATTTTCTCTTCAACCGACCCTGCTAGAATTTTTGCACCAGTATCAACTTTAATTCCAGGCACTACTCCAGTTGTAGAGATTAATTCAGGGATAGATTTTTTTGAACTAGAAGTTTGTTTAATTGTTTCATCGTATAAAATAACCCCTCCAATAAATTCTTTCATTCCATCAGAAGAAAAAAGTGCTTCTCTAAATAACAGTCTATTTTCTGGAGTAGAAGGAACATTAACAGAGTCTAGCCTTTTAGTCATTGTTCCGATGCTTTCGTCTGCAGCAAGGATTCCTTTTCCATTTGATAATATTTTTAATGCAATTTTATTTAATTCAGACATATTAATTAAGTGCCTTTATACCAGGAAGTTTTTTTCCTTCAAGGTATTCTAAAAAAGCTCCACCGGCAGTTGATACAAAATTAAAGTGATTAGTTACTCCTATAATATTTAATAAAGCAACAGTATCCCCTCCACCAACTACAGAATAAATTGTATTAGTTTCACTTTTTTCAACAATCTTTTTTGCAATTTCTATACTCCCTTTAGCAAATTTAGAATTTTCAAAATAGCCAGCAGGCCCATTCCATAAAATAGTACTACTTTCTTCAATTAATTTATTAATAGTTTTAATTGTTTTTGGTCCTATATCTAAAATTAATTCGTCTTTTGAAACATTTTTCAACTCTTTTATTTCAGGTGATCCGTTTAAGTTTTTTCCTACTGTAACATCTTCAGGATAAACAATTTTACAACTTTCTTTTTCTGATAGAGAAAATATTTCTTCAATTACTTGATCACAATCATTTTCTTGAATAGATTTTCCAATTTCATACCCTTTATATTTAAGTATATTATTAGCCATCCCACCAACTATTACAATATTATCAAATTTAGAAATTAAGTTTTTAATAATATTAATTTTAGAAGAAACTTTAGATCCTCCAATGATGCAGGTTACGGGTCTTTTAATTTCAGATGTAATTTTAGTTAGAGCTTCAATTTCTAAATTTAATTGTAGACCTGCGTATGAGGGAATAAATTTAGTAATTTTGGAAATTGAAGCATGAGCTCTGTGTGAGCATGAAAAAGCATCATTGATATAAATATCCGCTAAACCTGCCAAATGTTTTGCAAATATATTGTCATTCTTTTCTTCTTCTTCATAAAATCTAAGATTTTCAAGTATTACAATTTTTTGATCGTGATCATTAAACAAATCATCAGATTTAACTTCTTTTAAGTTTTTTGAAATAAATTTTATATCTTGATTTAATTTAATTTTTAAATTTTCACATATTGGTTTGAGAGAAAGAGCTTTTTCAACTTTACCTTTAGGCCTGCCAATATGAGATAATATTATAATTTTAGCTCCAAGCTTTAATAAAAAATTAATAGTAGGTAAAATTTTATCTATTCGAGTTGTATCTGTAATTTTTCCATTACGTAGTGGGACGTTTAAATCCAACCGAAGTAATACTTTTTTTTCATTTAGATTATGCTCATCTTCTATACTTCTCATCAAGAGATTTTATGGAGGTGTTCTGCAATGTCACACATTCTATTTGAAAAACCCCACTCATTATCGTACCACGCTGAAATTTTTCCCATATTTTTGCCAACTACATTGGTTAAAGATAAGTCAACAATTGCTGAAGCTGAATTGTGATTAAAATCAATTGAAACTAAATTTTCTGATGTAACTTCTAAAACTTTTTTTATCTGTTTTTTAGAAGCAGAGATAAATGCATTATTAATTGCATCTTTATCCATATCTTTTTTAGTACAAAAAACCAATTCTATTAGTGAAACATTAGGAGTTGGTACTCTCATGGCAATACCTTCTAGTTTGCCTTTTAAAGATGGTATAATTTCACCTATTGCTTTTGAAGCACCTGTTGAAGTTGGAATAATTGATTGACTGGCTGATCTTGCTCTTCTTGGGTCTTTATGTGAATTATCTAAAATTCTTTGGTCACTAGTAAAAGCATGAATAGTAGTCATAAACCCTTTTTCAATTTCAAAATTCTTATTTAAAATATTTGCAACAGGTGCAAGACAGTTAGTTGTGCAAGATGCTGCAGAGATAATTTGATCATCTTTTGTCAAAATATCTTCATTTACTCCATAGACAATTGTTTTATCCGCATTTTTACAAGGTGCGGAAACTATAACTTTCCTCGCACCATTTTTTATATGGGCTAATAATTTTTCTTTTGAGTTGAATTTTCCAGTACATTCAAAAACAAAATCAACATCAAATTTTTTCCAATTTATATTCTCAATATTAGATTCTTGTGAAAATGTTATTTTATTATTATTAATAATTAAATGTTTTTCATCATAATTTAAATCTGCATTGAATTTACCATGAATTGAATCATATTTTATTAATGAGCAGCTTGCCTCAGAATTTGACCTGTTATTAATATGCTTGATTTCTATATTTTTATTTTGACTTTCAACGATAGCTCTAATTATCATTCTGCCAATTCTTCCCATTCCATTAATGCCAACTTTTATCGTCATATTTAATTCTTTATTAGTTTTTTAGTTTTTTTCAAAATATTTTGAACTGTTAATCCAAAATATTTGTAAATTTCTTTGTATGGTGCGCTTTTGCCAAATGTATCTATTCCAAAAGTTAAACCCTCAGTTCCAACATATTTTTTCCAACAATCTGTTGAAGCAGCTTCAATAGATATTCTAAATTTTGCTTCATCAAGAATTTTTCTTTTGTATGATTTAGACTGTAAATCAAAAATATCTTGGCATGGTACCGACACAACTTTAGAGTATATTTTATCTTTGGCTAATTTATGGCTAGTCTCAATTGCTAAATTGACCTCAGAACCACTAGCAAATATTGTTAAAATTATTTTTTTATTAGTTCTTAAAACCTCGTAAGCACCTAGAGAACATTTATTTTTATTTGAAAATTTTTTTCTAATAGGTTCAAGGTTTTGCCTGGTTAAAGACAATACACTTGGTGTTTTAGAATTTTTTAAAGCTAATTCCCAGCACTCAATAGTTTCCATTCTATCAGCTGGTCTAAAAACATTTAAATTAGGAATAGATCTTAATCCAGATAATTGTTCTATTGGCTGGTGAGTTGGCCCATCTTCACCTAAACCAATTGAATCGTGGGTCATTACATAAATAACACGCTGTTGCATTAAAGCAGACAAACGAATTGAAGGTTTACAGTAATCAGAAAATATTAAAAAAGTACCACCATAAGGAATAAATTTACTATGAAGGGCTAGTCCATTCATTATTCCAGACATTGCGTGTTCTCTGACGCCATAGTGAATATAATCACCATTAAAATCAGCAGATTTAATAACATTGTGATATTTTGTTTTGGTATTATTAGATCCAGCCAAGTCAGCCGAACCACCAATTAATGTATTATTTTCTTTAGTAATAGAATTTAGAGTCAACTCAGAAGCTTTACGTGAAGCTAGGCTTTTATTTTCTTTAATAGAGTTTTGTTTTTCAGATTTTAAAGCTTTAGAAAAATTATTTTTAAAAACTTTATCCACAGTTTTTTTTTTTTATTATAACACTTGTTCCATGTGGACTCAGCTTTTGCACCCTTATTACCAATTTTTTTCCATTCATTTAAAATATTTTTAGGAATTTTAAAAGGTTTATGTTTCCAATCCAAAACTTTCCTGACTAGTTTAATCTCATCTGCACCTATAGGACTACCATGTGAAGAAGCTTTTCCAGATTTATTGGGTGAACCATACCCAATTTTTGTTTTACATGAAATAACAGTTGGCCTTTCTGCATTTTGAACTTTTTTTAAAGCCGTAAAAATTTCTTTTTCATTATGACCGTTAATTAGAATATAATCCCAACCATAACACTCAAATCTTTTTTTAAAATTATCTGAAACTGCTAAACTAGTTGGTCCATCTATTGATATTGAGTTGTTATCAAAAAGCATTACTAGGTTTTTTAATTTTAAATGCCCAGCTAAACTCATTGCTTCATGACTAATGCCTTCCATTAAACATCCATCTCCAGCCAAAACGTAAGTTTTGTGGTTTACTATTTCTTTACCTAATTTTTTTTTTAAAATTTCTTCTGCAATAGCAAACCCAACTGAGTTAGCAATGCCTTGACCAAGGGGACCTGTCGTGGTTTCAATTCCAGTACCAGAGTGATACTCAGGGTGGCCCGCACATATAGATTTTAATTGTCTAAAATTTTTAATGCTGTTTAAAGAAATACTTTTATACCCAGTTAAATGTAGCAATGAATAAAGGAGCATAGATCCATGACCTGCAGATAAAACAAATCTATCTCTATTTAACCAATTGGGATTTTTTGGATTAAATTTAAGAAAATTTCTAAATAAAACAGTTGCCACATCTGCCATCCCCATTGGCATTCCAGGATGTCCTGAGTTTGCTTTTTGAACAGCATCTATTGACAAAAACCTTATTGCGTTTGATAAATCTTTATGTAGTTTGTTCAAAAATATCCTATCTAGACTTCGAAGACTCAATTTAATAATATGAATATATATATATGAAAACAGACAGTGAAAAAGAAAAAAAACTAAGTTTTGCACTTAATAGATTGAAGAGTTTAGATTTACAAAATCCAACGTTAAAGTCTAATCTAGAAAATTTAAGTGCTCAAAAAAATCAATTAGAAATTGAAAAGAAACAAATAGAAGAAAAGTATCAAAATTTAGAAAGTGAATACAAAGCTCTTAATCAAAAATTAGAGGATATTAATCAAAGAAAAATAGATGAACAAAAAAAAGAGACAAAATTTTCAGAAAAAATAGATGAATTAAATCAAGAAACAGATACTTTATTGGAGGAAATAGATAAATGGCAAATGTAAATATTAAATTTAATGGTAAAGATTTTCTTTTATCTTGTGATGATGGACAAGAAGAGCATTTAGAGGAATTGTTAACTCATATTAACAAAAAATTTAATGATTTAAAAAATGATCTAGGAAACATTGGAGAGAATAAACTTTTGTTGATTACCTCAGTGCAAATAATGGATGAGTACTTTGAAACTAAAAAAAAAGTAGAACAAAAAAAAACTGAATTAAACAACCTATCAAATAAATTCAGAGAATTAAAATCCTTAGTTTATGATTATAGAGACAAGAATGAAGAAGAGATGAAACAGTTGTCACAAGATCATGAAGATTTTAAAAAAGAAATAGATAAAAATAAAGAGGATTATGAAAAAATAATCGAAGCAGCAGCAGACGAAATTGAAAGTTTTGTAGAAAAAGCAAATTTAGAAAATCCAGTTCAATAATTCTGTGTTAAAATCTAAATTAAGAAAAAAAATTCTTAAAGTTAGAGAAAAAATTAATAAAAAAAATATTCAAATAGATTTTAATCAACTTATAAAAATTATTAAAATAGAAAAAATAACAAAAAAAATTATTGGTGGGTACTATCCTGTAAATTTCGAAATAGATGATTTAACAATATTAAGAAAATTTGAAAAAAATAGATTTCTTATTTCTTTACCTGTCATTAAAAAAAACTTTCAGATGGATTTTTATAAATGGACATTTTCTGATCCACTTAAAATAAATAAATATGGAATACCTGAGCCAGAAATTAAAAATATAATTTATCCAGATATTCTATTAATTCCCCTAGTGGGATTTGACAAAAATTTAAATAGACTTGGTTATGGTGGTGGATATTATGATCGATTAATTAAAAAGTTATCAAAAAAAAAAAATATTTTAAAGATAGGCTTAGCTTTTTCAACTCAGGAAATAGATAAAGTTCCAATTAATGCATATGATCAAAAATTAGATTATATTGTAACAAATAAAAATACTATAATATGAAAATACTCTTTTTAGGTGATGTAGTTGGTATTTCAGGACGATCGATGATTTTGAGCAATATACTTTCAAAAATAAAAAATGAAAAAATTGACTTTGTAGTTGTTAATGGAGAGAATGCAGCTGATTCAGGTGTTGGCCTTACAGAAGATATATGTAAGGATTTTTTCAATTGTGGTGTGGATGTTGTTACAACAGGCAATCACGTATGGGATCAAAAAGAAATAATGTCACATATTGAAAAAGAAAGCAGACTTCTCAGACCAAAAAATTTATTTGAACCATCTCCTGGAAAAGGATTTGGAATATTTGCAGCTAAAAATGGCATGAGAGTTGGCGTACTTAATTTGATGGGAAATGTTTTCATGAAAAAATGTGAGGACGCATTTGAAGCTGCTGAAAAATTTATGAAAAAATACAAGCTTAAAGAAGATTATGATTTTCTATTAGTCGATTTTCATGGAGAAACAACAAGTGAAAAAATGGCCATGGGCCACTATTTTGATGGTAAGGCAACATTAGTTGTTGGTACCCACACTCACGTTCCTACAAATGATGCAAGAGTATTAAAAGGAGGCACGGCTTATCAAACCGATGCTGGAATGTGTGGAGATTATGACTCCGTTATTGGGATGAATAAAGAAAATTCAGTTAACAGATTTTTTAAAAAAGAATCTATTAAACACTTTCCAGCAATTGGAAATGCTAGTTTGTGTGGTGTGATTGTTGAATGTGATATAGAAACAGGGTTAGCAAAAAACATAGAAAATTTTATATATGGAGGGGAATTAAAAAATTCTCAATAACTATTATGTCAGGTCATTCGAAGTGGGCAAGTATAAAACATTCTAAAGGCAAGGCTGATAAGCAAAGATCTAAAATATTTTCTAAATTATCAAAAGAAATTAGTGTTGCTGCAAAATTAGGAGATAAAGATCCTGATATGAACCCAAGACTTAGATCTGCAATTCAAGCTGCAAAGTCAGCTAACATGCCAAAAGATAATATTGAGAGAGCAATCGCTAAATCATCTACTAATACTGAAACTAATTATGAAAATTTAAGATATGAAGGGTTTGGTCCAGATAAGATAGCTGTGATTGTAGAAGCGCTAACAGATAATAAAAATAGAACGGCTTCTAATATTAGATCTATATTTGTAAAAAGTGGTGGAAACTTAGGAACACAAGGTTCTGCGTCACATAATTTTAATCAAATGGGTATCATTAAGATTAATAAAAAAGAAATATCAGATGAACAAATTTTTGAATTAGCAATTGTATCTGGAGCAGATGAATGTATTTCTCATAATAATTATCACGAGATTCAATGTGCAATGAGTGAGATTTATACTGTAAAAAAAAACTTAGAGAAAATAATATTGAATTTTATTTCAACTGAAATTGAGTGGGTACCTCTAAATAATGTTGATGTTCCAAAAGATAGGGTAGAGACTGCGATTAATTTTTTAGAAACATTAGAGGATGATGATGATATTCAAAATGTTTACTCAAATATAAATTTTGGAGATAATTAATGCTAATAATTGGAATTGATCCTGGTATCTCAGGCTCTATTTGTTTTTTTGAAAATGGGAAAATAATTGATGTTGTGGAAATGCCAAGTATGGCGGAAGGCAAAAAAAATAAAAAACAGGTTAATGGTGCACAAATATATTATGAAATTTCTTTACGTATTAAAAATTTAAAAAAAGAAGAAATAAAAGTTGTAATAGAGCAAGTTTCGGCAATGCCTGGCCAAGGTGTAACGAGTATGTTTAATTTTGGTCAATCTTTTGGAATTTTAAAAGGCATATGCTCTGCGATGCAATTACCAATGTATTTTGTGAGACCTGCAAAATGGAAAAAATATTTTAATCTTATAAATTCTGAAAAAGATGCTAGCAGAACTAAAGCGATAGAAGTATTTCCTTATTTTTCATCACAATTGTTAAGAAAAAAGGACTCAAATAAAGCTGATGCAATATTGATTGCTAGTTTTTATTATGAAACTTATAAGTCAGAAGAGTAAATTAAGTCTAATAATGTCAAATTCATGACACATTTAAGTGTGAAATCATAATTATGGAAGCTGATATAACATCACAAGCAGTAGGACTTGCATCAAACACTGACTTCTCATTATGGAGCCTGTTTATAAGAGCAGATTTTATCGTAAAATCTGTAATACTCATGTTAATTGGATGCTCTATTTATTCATGGGCAATTATTATTGAAAAATTTAGATTGTTTAAAAGAATTAATCTAGAGTCTGAAGAGTTTGAGGAAAAATTTTGGAAATCAAAATCAGCAGAAAGTTTTTATAATAGTTTACCAGTTAACTTAGAAAATCCCATGGCTCTATTATTTAAAGATTCTATGCAAACTTTACTAAAAGCAAAAAACAAATCAAATCTTAATGACAGGATGAGTGGAATGCTTGAAGCTAATATAGAAAAGCAAATGGTAAAACTTGAAAAAGGTTTTACTTTTCTAGCAACAGTTGGGTCTACCGCTCCATTTATAGGGTTGTTTGGAACAGTCTGGGGAATAATGAATTCATTTCAGTCGATTGCAATTTCAAGAAATACAAGTTTGGCAATTGTAGCGCCAGGGATAGCCGAAGCCCTATTTGCAACTGCTCTTGGTCTTCTAGCAGCTATCCCAGCAGTTGTTGCTTATAACAAGTATAATAACGACTCAAAAAAATATTCACAAAAATTAGAAAATTTTTCTAAAAGATTTTTATCAATAATATAAAATGGCTTTTAAACTCAACCGTTCATCTAAAGAGCCTATGAGCGAAATTAATGTCACCCCCTTTGTAGATGTGATGCTAGTATTATTAATCATTTTTATGGTTACTGCACCACTACTAACAGTTGGAATACAAGTTGACCTACCAGAAAGTTCTGCAGATTCGTTACCTGAAGAATTAGAACCATTAACTTTATCCATTAATTCAAAAGGTGAAATATTTATTCAAGAATCTAAAGTTGAATATGACAAAATAATAGCAAAAATTTTGGCTGTATCAAAAAATAGAACTGATACAAGAATATATGTTCGAGGAGATAAATCTATAAACTATGGTAGAGTTTTAGAAATAATGGGAATGTTGTCTGGTTCTGGTTTTACTAAAGTTGCATTAATTTCAGAGCCATATAAGGAAAGGTGATTATATTGAATAGAAATGTTATTATTTCTTTTGGGCTTCATACTTTGCTTGTTATAATCACTGCAATGAGTTTACCGTTTCTTGCTAAAAAACCAATTGACCTGCCACCAATTATATCAGTTGAACTTATTCAAATTACAGACAAAACAAATATTCCTTTTGCTCCAAAAGCAAAAAAAATAATTGAAAAAGTTAAAGAAAAAGAAAAAAAATTAGTTTCTGAACAGGCCCCACCAAAAAAAATAAAAAAACAAAAACCAGATGCCATACCACTGCCTGATGACAAAATAGATAAAGTAGAAAAAATTAAAGACGAGAAACAAAATCCTAAAAAAGTAGAAACAGAAGTAAAACAAATTTCAGAGTTTGAAAAAAAAGAGTTATTTGACTCTAATAATATTGCAGCATTAATTGATAAATCTAAGGTAGAAAGTGCTGAAACAAACAAAAAACTAGATAAAATAACCCAAGATCAGGATAAAGATGCGGATATTTCAGCATTAACCTTGAGTGAGGAGGATGCCTTAAAGGCGCAAATATTTGGCTGTTGGAGTATTCCATTAGGATTACCATATAATGAAAATTTATTAGTTAGAATTAAGTTACAATTAAAACCAGATGGCTCTATTATAAAAACAGAGATTCTTGACCATGTTAGAATGAATAAACCTGGACAAGGATTTTACAAAGTGTTAGCTGAAAGTGCACTAAGAGCTATTAAACTTTGCCAACCTCTTAGAGTTCCAAGTAAAGGGTATGAGAGATGGAAAGAGTTACAGTTAAATTTTGATGCAAGAGAAATGCTAGAAGGATAAAATGATTTTAAGATACTTAATTATATTATTGATTTTATTACCCATTAAAGTTTTTGCAGTGATAGAAGTTGATATTACTAGGGGAAATTTGAATCCACTTCCCATTGCAATTTCTCCGCTATCCATAGATGAAAAATCAAAAATTAGTTTTAATAAAGTTTTAAAAAAAAAAAATATAGGAGCAGAAATATCAAAAATTGTTGAAAATAATTTAAAACAGTCTGGTTTATTTAATCCTCTTAACAAAGATGCATTTTTGCAAAAACCAGATATAGCAAATTTAAAACCAAGATTTGAAGATTGGAATTTAATAAAAGCTCAGGCCCTTGTAACGGGCAAGGTCACATTTGTAGATGAAAATTTAAGAGTGGAATTTAGATTGTGGGATGTCTTGGCTGGAAAAGAAATAATGGCTTTAGTTTTTACAACAGTACCAAGCAACTGGAGAAGAGTAGGACATATAATAACAGATAAAGTTTATGAACGTTTAACTGGCGAAAAAGGTTATTTTGATACTAGAATAATTTATATCTCTGAAGAAGGCCCAAAAACTAATAGAATAAAAAAATTAGCAATTATGGATCAAGATGGTTTTAATAATAAATTTTTAACACTTGGTAATGAGCTAGTTTTAACTCCAAGATTTAGTCCAACCAATCAAATGGTTACATATCTTTCATATTTTAAAAATTTACCTAGAGTTTATTTATTAGATATCGAAACTGGAATGCAAGAAGTAGTTGGAGATTTTCCAGGTATGACATTTGCACCTAGGTTTTCTCCAGATGGTAAAAAAATTATAATGAGTTTTGCTAAAGATGGAAACTCAGACATATATACAATGGACCTTGAAAATAGAATTGTTGAAAAAATTACAAATCATCCTTCAATTGATACATCTCCCTCTTATTCTCCTGATGGAAAATATATAACCTTTAATTCTGATAGAAGTGGTTACCAACAAATCTATATAATGAGTAGTAAAGGAAAGAATGTAAAAAGAATTTCATTTGGAAATGGTTTGTATGCAACGCCTGTATGGTCTCCTAGAGGTGATTTAATTGCTTTTACCAAACTACATAAAGGTAAGTTTTATATTGGAGTTATGAGGACCGATGGAACTGGTGAAAGGCTACTAACTGAAAATTTTTATCAAGAAGCCCCTTCTTGGTCTCCAAATGGAAGAGTATTAATTTTTTATAGAGAAACAAAGACAAATTCTAAAGGTGAAGGTTTTTCATCTAAATTATGGTCTATTGACCTTACAGGATATAATGAAAAGATGATTCAAACTGAAACAGACGCTTCTGACCCATCATGGTCATCATTATTAAGCAATTAATTGTTAAATTTCTTGATTTTTTAACTTGAAACATCTAATTAGTTGTGAAAAAGTAAGAACATCAATTAAGATTTAAGGAGCAATAATGAACTTAAGAAAAATTTTAAAAAATGGATTTTTAGTACTAATAGCTAGTTTAGTATTAACAGCTTGTGCAACTCAAAAGAAAGCAAGTGTAGGACAAATGCAATCAGACGTTTATACAGGAACTGATTCAGTTGAATACTTAGCATCTGGCGTACCGGATAGAGTTTTCTTTGCAACAAATGAAATAGTTTTAACAACTGCTTCAAGAGAGACTTTAAGAAAACAAGCAACCTGGTTAAGAAAAAACTCAGATATCAACATTGTATTAGAAGGACATGCTGATGAGAGAGGTACTAGAGAGTATAACTTAGCATTAGGGGAAAGAAGAGCTAATTCAGCAAAGGATTATTTAATGACTTATGGAATTTCTTCAGACAGAATATCAGTTTTAAGTTATGGTAAGGAAAAACCTGTAGATTCAGGATCTAACCCATTAGCTTGGTCAAAAAACAGAAGATCAGTTTCAGTTAAAGCTAATTAGTATATTAAATTATAAAAGACCCTATACACTTATGTGCATAGGGTCTTTTTTTTGCCATTATTATAATTACTAATCAAAATATTATGTTTGATTGTAAAAAGTTAATTAAGTTTAAGTTAACAATTATCTTTATTTTTTTTTCTAATATTGCATTATCAGATAATCATAATTTGAATGAAATTTTAGAGTTAATTCAAAAAGATCTAAATACATTAGAAAAAGCTGTTTATTCTGGATCAGTAAATACAGAAAACTCGAATAATCAATTAAGTTTTGATGAAAACTCAGAGGATGTTTTAACAAGGCATTTATTAAAGTTATCAGAAGTAGAGGTTCAATTTCAAGAACTCACTAATAAATTTGAAGAGATAAATTTTAAACTAGATAAGTTATCCAATAGACTTTCCAAGGTTCAAGCTGACAATCAGCTAAGATTTGAAGATATTGAAAATATCCTATCTTCAGGAGAGGTTGGTCAAAAATTAACATCTAAAACAAAAAAACAGCTAGAAAAAAAATTACCTGGCTCATCACAACCACAAGACTTAGGTTCAATTTCATATAAAGATACAGAGACTAATGAAACTACACAAAAAATAAAATCAATAGAATCCACATCATCAATAGTAACCGAAACATTTGAGGCAGAACAAAACATACTACCTAATGATACTCCTAAAAAGCAATATGAGTTTGCAACTAGTTTTTTAAAAGTAGGCGATTATAGCATGGCAGAGAGGGCTTTTAGGGAATTTGTATTATCCAATTCAGAACACAAGCTTGCAGGAAATGCTCAATATTGGTACGCTGAAACATTCAGAATTAGACAACTTTATACTGATGCGGCTTCGGCTTATCTTGAGGGATACCAAAAATACCCAAAAGGTGAGAAGGCTCCTATAAATTTATTAAAACTTGGTGTATCAATGGTTCAAATAGGAGAGAAAGAGCAAGGTTGTAAAATGATTATGGGAGTTGAAAAACAATATCCTAAAGCAAATCAATCTGTGCTTCAAAAAGCAAAGTATGAATCAAAAAAATTTGAGTGCTCAAAACAAAACTCATAAACAAATTCTTAGCTTTCTCAAAAATCGAAAAATTTCTGAAGTTTATAGTGAATTCTCTTCCTCTTTAAATGCTAGGGAAAATTTAGCTGTAGCAGTTTCAGGTGGACCTGATAGTTTGGCATTAGCTTACTTGGCAAAATGCTATTCAATAAAAAATAAAGTAACAGTTAAATTCTTTTTAGTCGATCATAAGCTCAGAACTGAGTCGACAAAAGAATCTGCTTCTGTAAAAAAAATTTTACAAAAAATTGGCATTACATGCAAAGTATTAAGTTGGAAAGGTAAAAAACCTATTAGAAATATCCAATCTTTAGCAAGAGAGGCAAGATACTCTTTACTATCAAAAGAATGTAAGAAAAATAATATTAAGCACTTATTGTTAGGACATCATTCAAATGATTTATTTGAAAATTTTTTAATTAGAGTGGTTAGAGGAAGTGGTCTAAATGGACTGGTATCTTTTAACAAAAGTGTAAAATATAAAGATGAAAATCTAAATATTTTAAGACCATTACTCAACTTAGAAAAAAATGATTTAATTAATATTTCTAAAGTAGTATTTAAGTATTTTATTAAAGATCCATCTAATATTAATAAGATATATAAAAGAACAAGAATTAGAACTTTATTAGAATCCCTTGAAAAAGAGGGATTAGATTTAAAAAAATTAAGATTGACCATTGATAATTTAAGAGACTCGGACAAATCAATAAAATTTTATGTTGAAAAAAATTTAAAATATAACTCTGTACATATTAAAAAAAAAGACACTTATATTTTAAATTATAATTTTTTTGATCAATCTCATGAAGTTGTTTTCAGATCTTTGACGTTAATTATTCAAAAAGTAGGAAAAAAATATTATCCTGTTAGAGGAAAAAGTATTAATGAGTTGATTAACCGAATAACCCTTAAGACATTTTCAAAAATAACCTTAGGTGGCTGTTTTGTTGAAAGCGTTAATGAGACCATATTAATAACAAGAGAAAACCTTAATAAAGTTAAAGTTTTGTAACAATTTGACACTTGTTTAATTAATAATAATTATTATCTTATAAGTATGAATATGAAAAATTTAGCTATGTGGGCTGTAATTGTTTTTTTAACAATAGGCCTTTATAATATGTTTAAGAACCCTCAAGCTAATGTAGGCAAAGGTAACTCTATTATATTTTCAGAATTTTTATCAGAAGTTGATAATGGTGGAGTTGTAAAAGTAGATATTCAGGGAAGCAAAATTAGAGGGGTGTTAGCTAATGGAAATACTTTTTCTACTTATTCACCAAATTATCCAAATTTAATTGAGAAGTTGTCTGAAAAAGGCGTAAGTATATCAGCTGCTCCTTTAGAGGATAAGATGCCTTCTTTGTTTGGTGTTTTATTATCGTGGTTTCCAATGTTATTATTAATTGCTGTTTGGATTTTTTTTATGAGACAGATGCAAGGTGGAAAAGGTGGAGCCATGGGCTTTGGAAAATCTAAGGCAAAAATGATGAATGAGTTAAAAGGTAAAGTTACCTTTGATGATGTTGCTGGAGTAGAAGAGGCTAAAGAAGAAGTGGAAGAAGTTGTTCAATTTTTAAAAGATCCTAAAAAATTTAGTAGACTTGGTGGAAAAATACCAAGAGGATGTTTGTTAGTTGGTCAACCAGGAACAGGTAAGACTTTACTTGCTAGAGCTATAGCTGGAGAAGCAGGAGTTCCTTTCTTTACTATATCGGGATCAGATTTTGTTGAAATGTTTGTGGGTGTTGGAGCTTCAAGAGTTAGAGATATGTTTGAGCAAGGTAAAAAAAATTCACCCTGCATTATCTTTATAGATGAGATAGATGCTGTTGGAAGAAGTAGGGGTGCAGGCCTTGGAGGAGGTAACGATGAAAGAGAACAGACTTTAAACCAACTGTTAGTAGAAATGGATGGTTTTGAAACCAATGAAGGGGTAATAATTATTGCCGCAACAAACAGACCTGATGTATTAGATCCAGCCCTATTAAGACCAGGTAGATTTGATAGACAGGTAGTAGTTGGACTTCCAGATATTATAGGCAGAGAAAAAATATTAAAAGTGCATGTAAAAAAAATTAAAATGGCTCCTGATGTAAATTTAAGAACAGTTGCAAGAGGAACTCCTGGCTTTTCAGGTGCAGACCTTGCAAACATAGTTAATGAAGCAGCATTACTTGCTGCAAGAAAAAATAAAAGAATTGTTACTCTTGTTGAATTTGAAGATGCTAGAGATAAAGTAATGATGGGTTCAGAAAGAAGATCCATGGTTATGACTGAGGAGGAAAAAACTTTAACTGCTTACCATGAGGCAGGTCATGCAATAGTAACTATTAATGAAGATGCAGCTCATCCAATTCATAAAGCAACAATTATTCCAAGAGGTCGAGCCTTAGGAATGGTTATGCAGCTTCCTGAAAGAGATCAGTTATCTCAAACAAGAGAACAGCTTCATGCTCAATTAGCTATAGCTATGGGTGGAAGAGTAGCAGAAGAAATCATATTTGGTGAAGATAAAGTTACAACCGGTGCATCTAGTGATATTGAGCAAGCGACTCAAAGAGCAAGATCCATGGTAATGCAAGCAGGCCTTAGCAAAGAATTGGGACCAGTTGCTTATGGCTCAAATGAAGAAGAGGTATTTTTAGGTAGATCTGTTGCTAGAACTCAAAATATGTCTGAAGAAACTTCAAAAAAAGTAGACGCAGAAATTAGAAAAATTGTAGATAAAGGTTATGAAAGAGCAAGAAAAGTTCTAACTGAAAAAATTGACGATCTTCATAAATTAGCTAAAGCTCTTTTAACATATGAAACACTTTCAGGTGAAGAAATAGAAAACCTGATAAATAAAAATATATATCCAAGCAATAAAGAAGATTTAAAAGTTGAAGATGAAGATAAAGGCTCAGCTTTAAGTTCAATGGGTCTTAAGCCAAAAATAGTTCATTAAAATTGAATGAAAAAATATTACACAAGAGTGTGTAATTTTGCTTATGGTAAATCTTCGATAGAACTAATTAGAAAAAAAAAAAATCTCCCACTAAACGGTAATAAGAAAATTTCATTTGGACAAATTGAAATCCTTACACGAAGTTCAATCGAAGTAATTGACCTTAAGGATATAAAAAAATTACCTAAATTACTAAAAGAAAAAATTAATAAAGATATTAAGATTATTGTTAAAAAAAATAAAAATTTTTCCAGTTTAAATTTTAATAAAATTCCTAATATAATGGGTATATTAAATTTAACGCCAGATAGTTTTTCTGATGGTGGAAAGTTTAACAAAAAGAACACAGGAATATCTCATGCAAGTAATTTATTTAAATCTGGAGCAGACATTATTGATGTTGGTGGAGAGTCAACGAGACCTGGATCTAAACCTGTCAGTAAAAAAGAAGAATGGAATAGAATAAAAGAAACATTAAAAGATGTTAATAAAAAAATTCCACTATCATTAGATACAAGAAAATCAGAAATTATGAATAAAGGGATTCAGTTAGGAGTTAAGCTTATAAATGATGTATCGGGGCTAAGTTATGACTCTGAAACAGTTAGTGTATTGAAAAAAAATAAAACTCCATTTGTAATTCAACATTCACAAGGTACACCAGAAAAAATGCAAAAAAATCCTAAATATAAAAATGAACTATTAGATATTTATGATTTCTTTGAACGAAAGATTAAATTTTTAATATCCATAGGTATAAAACACAATAATATCATGATTGATCCAGGGATTGGTTTTGGAAAAAATTTGAAACATAATATGAATTTAATTAGGAGTGTTTCTATTTTTCATACTCTCGGTTTTCCTATATTACTTGGGCTTTCTAGAAAAAGATTTATTAAGGATTTATCTGGAAAAAATGATAGCAAGGGAAGGTTAGGTGGAACAGTAGCCTCTTCCATGTATGCAATAATGCAAGGAGTTCAAGTTCTAAGAATTCATGACGTGAATGAATTAAGACAAAGTATAAAAGTATTTAAAGAATTAATAAAAAACTGATGACAAAAAAATATTTTGGGACAGATGGAATAAGAGGTGCCGTTAACAGTAAAAATATTAATGGAGACATGTTTTTTAAATTTGGTCTTGCAACAGGTACTTATTTTAAAACTCAAAAAAAAAAGAAACAAATCGCAATAATTGCTAAAGATACCAGACTATCAGGATATAGTTTGGAACCTGCGCTAGTATCAGGACTTACGTCAGCAGGTATGCACGTTTATACATTAGGCCCACTTCCAACCAATGGCTTAGCAATGTTAACAAAGACCATGAAAGCTAACATGGGAATTATGATTACAGCATCTCATAACCCATATCATGACAATGGGTTAAAGTTATTTGGACCTGATGGTTTAAAACTTTCAAATAAGATTGAAAAAAAAATTGAAACTTTAATTGATCAAAAAATTGAAAAGTCTTTATCTAAGCCAAAAAAATTAGGTCGTGTAAAAAGGTTAGAAACTGCAAATAAAGATTATATAAAAATTTTAAAAAGTAATTTACCAAAAGATTTTAACCTTAGAGGTTTAAGAATAGTGATTGATTGTGCAAATGGGGCTGGATATAAGGCTGGGCCTGAATTGTTAAAATCTTTAGGTGCCAAAGTATTTTCGATTGGAATAAACCCCAATGGTCTTAATATTAATAAAAATTGTGGTTCTACTTTTCCAAATAAAATTAGGTTAGCAGTAAAAAAATATAAAGCACACATAGGAATTTCGCTTGATGGAGATGCTGACAGAATTATTATGTGTGATGAAAAAGGTACTGTAATTGATGGAGATCAAATAATTGCTGCAATAGCAATGAGATGGAAAAGAAAAAAAATGTTAAGAGGAGGTGTGGTTGGAACTTTAATGTCTAACTATGGACTAGAAAAATTTTTTAAACTACATAATATAAAATTCTTAAGATCAAATGTAGGAGACCGTTTTGTAAAAGAGAAAATGCAAAAAAATAATTTTAATTTAGGTGGTGAACAATCTGGGCATATTATCTTAGGTAAATTTGCAACTACTGGAGATGGCTTATTAGTCGCTTTAGAAGTTTTATTTTCACTAAGAAAAGGAAAAAAAGCTAGTAGTTTTTTTAATACCTTTAAGAAAACTCTACAAATATTGGAAAATATTGAAGTTAAAGATAAAAATATAATTAAAAATATTGATATCAAGGATTCTATAAAATTAGCAGAAAAATTAATTAAAGGACAGGGTAGAATATTAGTTAGAAGCTCAGGAACGGAATCTAAAATTAGAGTAATGGGAGAGAGTGATAATAGTAGATTGCTTCAAAAATGTTTGAAAATTGTGTTAAAAAAAATTAAATAAATTGAAACCAAAATCTAAAATATTAGTTATTGCAGGATCAGACTCATCTGGTGGTGCTGGCATTCAAGCTGACATTAAAACTATCACTGCTTTAGGTTCGTATGCAATGACAGCAATAACAGCTGTTACAATCCAAAATACAACAGGTGTAAAATCAATAGTGCCAATTGATCCAAAAGAAATTTCTAATCAAATAGAATTTACCTCAAAAGACATTAAACCTGATGCTGTAAAAATTGGAATGTTACATTCTACAAAAGTAATAAAATCAGTAATTCACTCACTAAACCTTATTAAAGTTAAAAAAATAATTTTAGATCCTGTTATGGTTGCTAAAGGTGGTGCAAAACTTATTGATGATAAAGCAATTCAATTATTAAAAAATGAACTAATTAAAAAAGTTAGTTTAATAACTCCCAATATTCCAGAAGCTGAAATATTAACTAAAACTAAAATAAGAACAAAAGAAGATATGATTTTTGCTGCCAGTATATTGATCAAATTAGGCGCAAAAAATGTTTTTATAAAAGGTGGTCATTTAGAATCTAATATTGTCCAAGATATTTTTGTAAATAAAAATGAAATTTTTATTATAAAAAATAAAAAAATTACAACTAGGAATACACATGGTACTGGTTGTACTCTTTCTTCTGCTATTTCTACATTCTTTTCATGTGGAAAAACCCTAAAGAGATCTTGTGAGCTTGCAACTAAGTATGTACACAATTCAATAAATTCAAACCTTAAATTTGGTAAAGGTCACGGACCTATCAACCATTTAAGTTCAGTAACAATAGAAAAAAAATTTAGATAATGAAAAATGTTGTAGTTGTTGGATCTCAGTGGGGTGACGAAGGAAAGGGTAAAATAGTTGATTGGTTATCTGACCAAGCAGATGTCGTTATCCGTTTTCAAGGAGGACACAATGCAGGACATACATTAGTAATTGATAGAATAACTTATAAACTAAGATTACTTCCTTCTGGAATTGTAAGAAAAAATAAAATTTCTATTATAGGAAATGGAGTTGTTGTTGACCCTTGGGCACTATTAGAGGAAATAGAAGAAATTAGATCTAAGGGTGTTGAGGTTAATGTGGATAATTTTATAATTTCAGAATCTGCAAATCTTATTTTGCCATTTCATAGAGAGATGGATGAAATAAGAGAAGATGCTGCTGGAAAAGGAAAAATTGGAACAACAAGAAGAGGAATTGGACCAGCCTATGAAGATAAAGTAGGAAGAAGATCAATCCGTGTTATGGATTTAAGATCTGAGACCAATCTAGATCACAGGTTAGAAACAGTACTTCTTCATCATAATGCAATTAGAAAAGGGTTGGGTAAAAAAATTTTTGAAAAAGATAAACTTAAAGAAGAACTTTTAAAGATTGCTCCAGAAATATTAAAGTTTTCTCAACCTGTTTGGCTTAGAATTGATGAATTTAAAAAACAAAAAAAAAGAATATTATTTGAAGGTGCGCAAGGAATACTACTTGATGTAGATCATGGAACGTACCCTTTTGTAACATCATCCAATACTGTTGCATCTGCCGCTGCTACAGGAACTGGTTGTGGTCCTAACTCCATTCATTATGTTCTTGGAATAACAAAAGCCTATACTACCAGAGTTGGTGAAGGACCTTTTCCAACTGAGTTAACAGATGATATTGGAGAATTGCTTGGTTCTAGAGGAAAGGAATTTGGTACTGTCACTAGTAGAAAAAGAAGATGTGGTTGGTTTGATGGTGTTTTGGTTAGACAAACAATTAAAATTTCAGGCATAGATGGAATAGCGTTAACTAAATTAGATGTGTTAGATGAATTAGATGAAATTAAAATGTGTGTTGAATATGAACTTGATGGAAAGAAAATGGATTATCTACCAGCTGCAGTTGAAGATCAACTAAAAATAAAACCAATTTATAAAACTTTCCCTGGCTGGAAAAGTCCCACTCAAGGGATCAAAAATATAGAGGCATTGCCAGAAAATGCAAAAAATTACATTTATGCTCTAGAAGATTTTATAGGCACAAAGGTTTCAAGCATTTCTACAAGTCCAGAACGTGAAGATACAATTCTTATAGAAAATCCGTTTGAAGTTTAGTTTAAGGGAAGTAAATTTTTTGATTTAGCAGATAAAAGCATATGTTTTTGAATTTTTTCAAAAGCTTTATTTTCTATTTGTCTAACCCTTTCTCTGCTGATTTTATATTTTTTACTTAAATCCTCTAAAGTAGTAGGTTCATCATTTAATCTTCTAGAGTAAAGAATCTCTCTTTCTCTATCATTAAGAATTTTTATAGAATCTTTTAATAGGCTTTGTCTTTGTATCATCTCTTCTTGATGTGCAAATTTAAGATCATGATCTAGTTCTTTATCAACTAACCAGTCTTGCCACTCATCACCATCCTCACCAATTTGTGCATTTAAAGAAAACTCTTTCCCAGAAAGTCGTCTATTCATTGAAATGACTTCATTCTCACTAACATCTAACTTATTAGCTATTTCATTTACATGCTCAGGCCTTAAATCACCTTCAGACTGAGGGGCAATTTGATTTTTAATCTTTTTTAAATTAAAAAATAACTTTTTTTGAGCAGTTGTTGTTCCTATTTTTACTAAACTCCAAGATCTCAATATGTATTCTTGAATAGAAGCTCTAATCCACCACATTGCATAAGTTGCTAGCCTAAAACCTTTTTCAGGTTCAAATTTTTTTACTGCTTGCATCAAGCCCACATTTCCCTCAGAAATCATTTCATTAACTGGCAGGCCATACCCTCTATAACCCATTGCAATTTTAGCAACTAGTCTAAGGTGGCTGGTTACAAGTTTTTCAGCAGCTTTAACGTTTCCTGTTGTTTTCCAATTCTTCGCTAGCATATATTCTTCTTCTGCTGCCAGCATTGGAAATTTTTTAATCTGCTCAAGATAAGCTGATAGTCCGCCTTCGTTTGAAAGCGATGGAAGATTACTGTTCATAGTAGTATTCATAAGTTGTATTTATTTAATTAACTATAATATTATTTCAAGGCTTTATTTGCCAGTATTTCTTAGCAATAATAGAATATTTTCAAGTTCTTGTGGCAAAATTGAGGTAAAAATCATCTCTTCATTAGTTTTTGGATGAATGAAACCTAGCATTTGAGCATGAAGAAATTGTCTATCCAATTTATAAATTAAGCTTTCTAGACTGGTGTCTATATTTTTAAGTTTTTTATATTTTTTTTTATATTTACCGTCTCCCATAATACTGTTGCCCATATGAGTCATATGAACTCTTATTTGGTGCGTTCTTCCCGTTTCCAATCTACACTCAACTAAACTTAATGTGGGAGTTTTATCATTTTCAAAAATTTCTATAGTCTTATAATTCGTTATTGCCCTTCTACCTTTGGAGCTACTAATCTCCATCATTTGTCTATTTTTTGAACTTCTTGTTATAAAAGTGTCAATTTTTCCAGATGATGGTCTGAGTTTTCCCCATATTAAAAGTTGATAAACCCTTGTAATTGTATGCTCACTAAATTGATGAGATAAATTTTCATGTGTTATATTATTTTTTGCAATTACTATTAATCCAGAGGTATCTTTATCTATTCTATGCACGATACCTGGTCTTAATTCATCTCCAATTGTAGATAATGAGTTTTTATTATAGTGTATTAAGGCATTAACAATCGTTTTATCATAATTACCAGCTCCAGGATGCATGATAATTCCAGCTGGTTTATTAATTACCAATAAATCATCATCTTCATAAATAATTTCTAATTTAAAATTATAAGGTTTTAAAGAAGCTTCTTTTGGTTCTGGAATATGAAGTTCGATTTTATCACCTGTGGAGATTTTTTTTGAAGGACTATTAATTATTGCATCATTTAATTTTAATTTTTCTTTTAGAATTAAATTTTTGATTCTAGTTCTGCTAATTAACTTCTCTCTTTTGTTAATGAATACATCAAGCCTGAGATTATTTTCACTTTCTTCAACTATTAAATTAATGTTTTTTTCCATAAAATGTAATATTAATACTATATGCGCTTGTAGCTCAACTGGATAGAGTGCCTGACTTCGAATCAGGAGGTTCTAGGTTCGACTCCTAGCAGGCGCACCACCATTAAACTAGATATTTAATACATAGATGCTCTTTGTAATCTATCATTTATAGCTTTACCCAATCCTTTGTTAGGAATTTTTTCTACTGCGATCGATTTATAACCTTTATTTTTTATTTTTCTTAAACAAGAATATAAATTTTTTGCAGCCTCATTTAAATCATTTTTAAAACTTAAGTGAAAATAATTTTTTGATTTATTCTTTCTCTTTTTAATTATTATAAATGCTTCATCATTTTTTGGTTTTATTATATTCATTTTCAGAGGAATGCCTGGAGAGTAGTGTAGAAGAGACTGGCCTGGTGCGACTTTCCTTTTAGGGTTGATAGCTAAATTTAATTTTAATTTTAATATTTTTTGAATCTTTGAGACATCTAAACCACCCAATCTTAATATAGTGGGCTTACCTATAAGGTTAATAATAGTAGATTCGATACCAATATTACATACCCCTCCATCTAAAATGTATTTAATTTTATTACCAAATTCATCTTTAACATCATTTTTTTTAACCGCACTTACTCTTGAAGATCTATTTGCACTTGGTGCTGCTAGTGGATAATCTAATTGTTTTAGTAAATTTTTAAGCAAAGGATGTTTTGGAAATCTTACTGCTAAACTTTTTTGATTATTAGTAACATATTTCGAAATTTTAGAAAATTTCTTTAATTTTAGAACGTATGTTATTGGGCCAGGAGAAAATTTTTTATACAATTTGATGAAATTATCATTAATTAAACAATCTTTTTTTAGAGAATCAATGTCATTATAATGAACAATTAGTGGGTTATTTTTAGGTCTTTTTTTTAAATCAAAAATCTTTTTTACTGCTAAATCTATGTAAGCATTGGCTGCTAAGCCATAAACAGTTTCAGTTGGGACGCCTATACAGTAATTTTTATTAAGGTATTTTTTTGCTTTTTTGATATTTGATTGATTAGATTTCATGTATTAATAATTATTATTATATGAAAGATAAAAATTTACCACTTGATAATAACTCACAATCACTTGATGAGTTAACAAAAAAAGCAAATAATATTATTGAATTCCTAGAAGAAGAAAAAAATCTCCAGAATTCAATTGATTCTTATCAAGAGCTTTTAAACTTAAATAATATTATTCAAAAAAAATTTCACAAAACCACAAAGATAATTAACGAAGAAACAAAGAAAAAAATTAATAATATAACTTCAAAAAAAAATGAAAAGTAAACTTGTTAGACTAGCAAAAGATACTAATTTTTTTTTAAAAAAATTTATTAAAAAACAAAAAAAAACAGAATTAGTTATAGCCATGAAGTATGGTTTATTTCCAGGTGGTAAAAAAATTAGATCAAAAATTTTATTAGACATAGGAGCTATATTTAAAATTAGATATAAAACATTAATTGCTGTGGGTGCTGCAGTAGAGTGTATTCATGCTTATTCTCTCATTCATGATGATTTGCCCTGTATGGATAATGACAAGTTGAGAAGAGGAAAGCCTTCTACACATATTAAATTTGGAGAATCTACCGCAGTGTTAGCTGGAAACTCACTTCTAACAATGGCGTTTGAAATTTTAACTAGTTCAAACTTAAAAATTAATGAAAAAACAAAAGTAGATTTAGTTCAAAAATTATCAGAATCTTCTGGACATCTGGGAATTGCAGGCGGTCAGTATTTAGACCTAAGCTATGAAAAGAAAAAAATACCTAGAAGTAAAATCATAGATATGGAAATAAAAAAAACGGGAAAGTTATTTAGTTTTTGTTGTGCTGTGCCAGCAATTATTAAAAAGAAAAATAAAAAAGACATAAAGTTTTTTGAAAGTATTGGGTCAAGTATTGGTCTCTTATTTCAAATAGCAGATGACCTTATTGATTTCAAGGGCTCTTCTAAAATTGCTGGAAAAATAACAGGTAAAGATAAGAAAAAAGGTAAAGCAACTTTAATCAGTTTACTGGGGTATCAAAATGCTATTAAGTATGGTGATAAAATTAAATTTAAAATAATTAAAGATTTAAAAAAGCGTAAATTAAACCCTAATAATTTGAACGAAACTTTAGAATATATTTTAACAAGAAATAAATGACACACGATTATAAATTTTTAAAAAATATAAGTTTTCCTTCTGACCTAAGAAAGCTATCTGAAAATAACCTTCAAGAGTTGTCTAATGAAGTTAGAGCGGAAATGATTAATGCTGTTTCTGAAACAGGTGGACATTTAGGTGCGGGTTTGGGTGTTGTTGAGTTAACAGTTGCCTTGCATTATATATTTGACACTCCTAATGATAAATTAATTTGGGATGTTGGCCATCAAACATATCCTCACAAAATTCTAACGGGTAGGAAATCAAAAATTAAAACTTTAAGGCAGGGCAATGGATTATCTGGGTTTACTAAAAGATCTGAAAGTGAATATGATCCATTTGGTGCGGCACATAGCTCAACCTCTATATCCTCTGCCTTAGGAATAGCTGAAGCAAACAAGCTTTCCAATAAATCAAACAATGTAATTGCTGTTATTGGAGATGGTGCAATTAGTGCAGGGATGGCCTATGAGGCAATGAATAACGCAGGTGCTTCAAAAACTAAAATGATTGTCATTTTAAATGATAATGACATGTCAATTGCTAAGCCTGTAGGTGCTATGAGAACTTATTTAGCAAAACTTTTAACAGGAAAAGTTTATTTTAATTTAAGAGAAACATTTAAATTAATTACCTCAGCTTTTTCTAAAAGATTCAGTGCAAGAGCTGGAAAAGCTGAAGATTTTTTACGTTCAGCTGTAACTGGTGGTACTCTTTTTAATTCTTTAGGATTTTATTATGTTGGTCCAATTGATGGACATGATCTGACAACTCTTTTGCCAATTTTAAAAAATGCAAGAGATTCTAAACACCAAGGCCCAATTATGATTCATATTAAAACACAAAAAGGAAAAGGTTATTCGCATGCTGAAAAGGCAACTGATCATTATCATGGTGTTTCAAAATTTGATGTTGTAACTGGAGAGCAGGTAAAAAGTGGAACTAATCTACCAGCCTATACAAAAGTTTTTGCAAATACTTTGGTTAAACATGCAGAAAGAGATAGTAAAATTGTAGGAGTTACAGCTGCAATGCCAGGTGGAACAGGTATGGATATTTTTGCTAAAGAGTTTCCGAAAAGAATGTTTGATGTTGGGATAGCTGAACAACACGGAGTTACTTTTGCTGCAGGATTAGCTACAGAAGGCTATAAACCCTATGTTGCAATTTATTCAACTTTTCTACAAAGAGCATATGATCAAGTGGTCCATGATGTTGCTATTCAAAGTTTACCTGTGAGGTTCATAATTGATAGAGCAGGTTTGGTTGGCGCTGATGGATCAACTCACGCAGGTTCATTTGATATTACTTATCTCTCTACCCTTCCAAATTTTATAGTTATGGCTCCAAGTGATGAATCAGAACTAGTTAAAATGATCAATACTTCGATGAATATTAATAACAAACCAAGTGCTATTAGATACCCAAGAGGTAATGGAATTGGATTGGAATTACCATCCATAGATGAGAAAGTAGAGATAGGAAAAGGGAGAATTATTCAAGAAGGAAAACAAGTTTGTATTTTAAGTATTGGAACAAGATTAGAAGAATGTAAAATTGCAGCTGAAGAATTAAAAAATAAAGGAATTCAATCAACAATAGTTGATGCAAGGTTTGCTAAACCTTTGGATCAAGAGCTTATTTTAAAGTGTGCCAGAGAACATGAGGTAATGATTACTGTAGAAGAGGGTTCTATAGGAGGTTTTGGCTCTCATGTAGAAAATCTATTATCAGAAAAAGGTATATTTGATAAAGGTTTAAAATTTAGATCTATGACATTACCCGATATTTTCATCGAACAGGATAACCCAAAAAAAATGTATGACGTTGCAGGCCTTAATGCGTCTCAAATTTCAAAAAAAATATTAGATATTTTATTTACAAAAGATTCTATTAAAGTAGTTAAAAATTAAATTTAAAATATTAGCTACACTGAGCTTTGTTCATTAAGTAATGATCTAATAAAACACAATTTATCATTGCTTCACCTACAGGAACTGCACGAATGCCAACACAAGGATCGTGTCTACCTTTAACAGAGATGGTGGTATTTTTCCCAAACTTATCTATAGTTTTTCGAGTAGTCAATATGGATGATGTCGGCTTAACTGCAAATGAGACAACAATTTCTTGTCCTGTAGAAATTCCACCAAGTATTCCACCAGCATTATTAGAATTAAATTTCAATTTTTTATCTTTTTGTGAAATTTCATCTGAGTTTTGTTCTCCACTTAATTGTGCAGAGTTCATGCCTGAACCAATATTAACTCCTTTAACGGCATTGATACTCATCATTGCAGAAGCAATATCCATATCTAATTTAGAATAAATTGGAGCACCTAAACCAACAGGAATTCCTCTAGCTCTTACTTCAATTACTGCACCACAAGATGATCCAGATTTTCTTACATCTAACAAGTATTTTTCCCAAAGTTTTAGTATATTCTTATCTGGACAAAAAAATGGGTTTTTATTAATTATTTGGTCATTCCATTTAGTAGTATCACATCCCAATATTCCTAATTGAATAACTGCACCTACGACTTTAAATTTTTTACCTAACTTATTTTCTAGAACTTTCTTAGCAATTGCACCTGCGGCAACTCTTGCAGCTGTTTCTCTTGCAGAAGATCTTCCACCACCTCTATAATCTCTTATTCCATATTTTTTAAAATATGTGAAATCAGCATGTCCAGGTCGAAACTTATCTTTGATATCTCCATAATCTTTTGATCTCATATCTTGATTGTAAATAATCAAAGAAATAGGTGTTCCAGTTGTTTTACCTTCAAACACTCCTGATAAAATTTGAACTTTATCATCTTCTTTTCTTTGTGTTGTGAATTTTGACTGTCCAGGCTTTCTTTTGTCTAACTCGACTTGAATATCTTGTTCTTTTAAGTTTATATTGGGTGGACAGCCATCAACAACACAACCTAAAGCTGGACCATGAGATTCTCCCCAAGTTGTGAAACGAAATTGCTTTCCAAAAGTATTAAATGACATTATCTTTATTATATAGATTATTTTGTTAAAATTATGAATCAAAAAAACTTATTAGGCCTTAATAACTGCTTTTTAGATAAAAATGATCCAATAGACTTATTTGAAAAATGGATGAATGAAGCAAAAAAAACAGAACCAAATGACCCAAATGCAGTGGCGTTTGGAACATCTGATCACAATAATTCTCCATCAATTAGGATGGTCTTATTAAAGGACTTTAATAAAGATGGGTTTATTTTTTATACAAATTTAAATAGTCAAAAAGGAAATGATCTAAAAAATAACCCAAAAGCTGCAATGTGTTTTCATTGGAAAAGTCTTTTAAGGCAAATAAGGATTAATGGTGTGGTACAAAAAATTTCTGATAAAGTGGCTGATGAATATTACAACACTAGAGGCTATGAAAGTAGAATTGGTGCATGGGCCTCAAAGCAAAGTTCTGTATTGCATAATAGAGATGAACTTTTAAACTCAATAGAGGAATATAAGAAAAAATATAATAATAAAAATGAAGTCCCAAGACCAGATCATTGGTCAGGTTGGAATTTAATACCTACAAGTATAGAATTTTGGTTAGATGGTGATAGTAGAATTCATGAAAGACTTAAGTATACTAAAGATGAGGCTGGTAATTGGAATAAGTCTTTGTTGAGTCCCTAGAACGTTCTTTCCAAACTAAAAGAAGTAAGATTTTCTAAATTTTTTTTCTCATCACTTTCCTCGAACGCTGTTAAGGAATTTGATGCAAGATTAATGAAATGTTCAGCTTTTTTGTAACATTTTTTAATTATATCATGTTTTTTAATAAGCATTAAAGTAAAGTGTAGATCTTCATCTGATCTATTATCTTGTTTAAAGATATCCTTCAGTTTATTTTTTTCAATAGAATTTGTATTTTGAAACAATAAAATTATAGGCAAAGTAATTTTACCTTCAAAGAAATCTTTACCAATTTTTTTTCCAAAAACTTTTAAGTCAGAATTATAATCTAAAGTATCATCAGCAATTTGAAATGTTAAACCTAAGTTTTTACCATAAAACTCTAGCGCTTCTTTTTCTTTTATTCCTTTATTGGATAAAATTGCACCAACTTTAGTTGCTGCAGAAAAAAGTGCAGCTGTTTTTGCTGTTATAATCTTTAAATAAGTTTCTTCTAGCATATCAACTTCACCTTTGTGTTGAAGTTGTAATACTTCTCCTTGTGCAATTTTTGAAGAAGTTGAAGATAAAAGTTTTAAAACTTCTAAATTTCCATCTTCTACCATCATTTCAAAACACCTACTTAATAGATAATCCCCAATTAAAACAGAAGAGTGATTTCCCCATATTGAATTTAGTGTTTTCTTCCCCCTTCTTACGTTTCCAAGATCAATAACATCATCATGCATTAAAGTTGCTCCGTGTATCATTTCAACACATGCTGCTAGATTAATATCTCGACCCCCTTTGGTATATCCACATAGTTTAGCTGATCCAAGAGTTAATAGCGCTCTTAATCTTTTGCCCCCTGTTTCAATATGATAGTCAGTCATCTTTTGAACCAAATCAATATCACTTAAAAGTTTTGTCTTAATTTTTTCCTCAACTAAAACTAATTTTTCATCAACCGAATCTTTTAATTGAAAATAAGAATTATTTATTTGGTTTTTAAGCTGAACTACAGTTCCCATAAAAAATAAGTTAGTATAATTAAGTTATATTTATTACTTATCAATTGACGCACCTTAATCTTCAACTATAAGTAGGCTTTATATTAAATCAAAAACTCTATAAGGATTAACAATGTTCTCTTTTTTTAAAAAGAAAAAAATAATAGCTCATATTAGGCTAAATGGTGTTATAGGTAATGCTGGTAAGTTTAAACAAGGCATTGATTTTGCGGGACAAGAAGAGATCATTGAAAAAGCTTTTTCTTTAAAAAAAGGAAAAGTAGTGGCAATTACTATAAATTCACCAGGTGGATCGCCAGTACAATCACACTTAATTTATAGATTTATCAGAGCTCAAGCTAAAAAAAATAATAAGAAAGTAATGGTATTTGCAGAAGATGTTGCCGCCTCTGGTGGTTATTTAATAGCTTGCGCGGGTGATGAAATATATGCAAATTCTAGCTCAATTATTGGATCTATAGGAGTTATTTATTCATCATTTGGATTTACAGAATTGATTAAAAAAATTGGTGTCGAAAGAAGAGTTCATACTGCTGGAAAAAACAAAAGTTCACTTGATCCATTCCAAGAAGAAAAATCTGAGGATATTGAAAGGCTTAAAAATATTCAATTAGACCTACATAAAGATTTTATTAAAGTTGTAGAAGAAAGTAGAGGAGCTAAACTAAAAAAAGATGGTATTGAGCTATTCTCAGGAGAATTTTGGGCAGGCAGTAAAGCAAAGGAGCTTGGCTTGATTGATGGATTGGGGAATGCTAATGAAATTTTAAAAGAAAAATTTGGTGACGATATTGTTATTAAAAAATTTGAAAAATCCAAAGGTTGGTTAAGTAAAAAATTTTCTTCATCTAGTAATCAAGTTGATCAATTAGCAAACATTCTAGAGGAAAGATCTATCTGGCAAAGATATGGCTTTTAAAGAAAAAATTATAAAACTTAAAATTCAATCATTTCAAGATACCATCTTGAATCTTCAAAAATATTGGGGAAAACAAGGCTGTATTATTCTTCAACCATACGATATTGAAGTGGGAGCTGGGACTTTTCATCCAGCAACAACTTTAAGATCTTTAGGGTCAAAGCCCTGGAAAGCAGCTTATGTTCAGCCTTCAAGAAGACCTACAGATGGAAGATATGGTGAAAACCCAAATAGATTACAACATTATTATCAATTTCAAGTTTTAATTAAACCATCACCAGATAACATTAAAAAAATTTATTTAAATAGTTTAGCAGCAATTGGTATTAACCATAAAGAACACGACATTAGATTTGTTGAAGATGATTGGGAAAGCCCAACTTTAGGTGCTGCAGGATTGGGTTGGGAAGTTTGGTGTGATGGAATGGAGATTACTCAATTTACTTACTTTCAACAGATGGCAGGAATGGAATGTAGGCCAGTTTCAGTTGAAATCACATATGGTCTTGAAAGAATTTGTATGTTTACGCAACAAAAAAAAAATGTTTATGACCTCTTATGGAATGATGCAGGTGTAAAATATGGAGATATATTTCTTCAAGCAGAAAAAGAATTTTCTGCATATAATTTTGAACACGCTAATACAGACAATCTATTTAAAATGTTTGATATGCTTGAGCTTGAAGCAAAATCATTAGTAGAAAAAAAAATTTCATTACCAGCATATGATCAATGCTTAAAGGCAAGTCATGTATTTAATATTTTGGATGCAAGGGGAGTTATAAGTGTTGCTCAAAGGGCAGAATATATAGGGCGAATTAGAGATATTACAAAAGCAGTTGCTGAAAGTTGGTTGAGTAATCAAACAGATTAATGTCAGAATTTTTTTTAGAACTATTTAGCGAAGAGATACCAGCTGGTTTACAGCGTAATTCACGTCATACTTTACTTGAAAGTTTCCAGAAATTATTTGAAGAAAAACAAATTTTATTTAAAAAAAGTTCTTCTTTTTCAACACCAAATCGTCTTATAATTCTATTTGAAGGTCTATCTAAAGAAATAACTCAAAAAGTTGAAGAAATAAAAGGGCCAAATGTTAATGCTCCAGAAAAAGCCATAGAAGGTTTTTTAAGATCAAATCAAATAGAAAAAAAAAACTTACTTAAAAAAAAAATTGAAAAAGGAGAGTTTTATTTTTTTAAGAAGCCTTCAAAAAAGATTAATACAATTAATTTATTAGAAGAGCACGCACCTTTAATTCTTGATAAACTTCAATGGAAAAAATCAATGAAATGGGGAAATTACAGTCTTAATTGGGCAAGACCTCTGAAATCTATTCTTGCTGTTTTTGATGGTAAAAGCTTGAGTTTCAAATTTCATCATTTGATATCTTCAAATACAACATTTACCGATAAAGAATTTGAAGATAAGCAAAAGATATTTAAAGATTTTAAAAGTTATAAATTTTTTTTCAAGCAATCAGGTATAATTATAGATCATAAATTAAGAAAAGATTTTATTGTTAAAGAATTTGAAAGAATATCTAATAAGAAAAACTTCAGCATTGAATCTAATAATAAACTTTTTGATGAAGTTACAGATATAGTTGAGCAACCTAATATCTTAATATGTAAGTTTGATGAAAAATTTTTAGATATACCAAAAGAAATTTTAATAATTACAATGCAATTTCATCAAAAATATTTTCCAACTTTTGATAAAAAAGGTAAAATTACGAATGAGTTTTTAGTAGTAGCAAATAATAAAGATACCAAGGGCTTCATAAAAGTAGGGAACGAAAGAGTTGTAGAGGCAAGATTAAGCGATGCCCAATTTTTTTGGAACAAAAATAAATCTCAAAATTTAGTAAAACAAGTTTCAAGACTAAAAACTATGAATTACTTTAAAGGTTTAGGGTCTTATTTTGATAAAATTCAAAGAATGAGAAAACTTGGAGGAATGATCTCTGATGAATTATTAATTAGCAAAGATCAAGTCGAGCTATCAGCATCAATTTGTAAAGTTGATTTAATTTCAGACTTAGTTGGTGAATTTCCAGAGCTTCAAGGGATTATGGGGGGATATTTTGCTATGGAACAAGGTTTTGATAAAGAAATAGCTTTAGCGATAAGTGAACATTACCTCCCAATAGGTCTTGATAGTAAAACACCAAAAAAACCATTTAGTATTGCCTTAGCTCTAACTGATAAAGTTGACACTTTAGTTGGGTTTTTCGGAATCAATCAAAAACCAACAAGCTCAAAAGACCCTTATGGACTAAGAAGGTCAGCATTAGGTATTATAAAATTACTAATTGATAACAATAAAGAGTTTAAGATTAAAGATCTAATTAGCTATTCGACCTCACTTCACAGAGACCAAGGTTTTGAATTATCAAATGATTTATTCCAAAGTGAGCTATCAGAATTTTTGATGGATAGATTAAAATACTACATGAAGGAAAAGAAAATTAGAATTGATATTATAAAAGCTAGTATTAGCTCGTATGGAATAGATCATATGAATAAAATATACAAAAAAGCTTCAACTCTAAATAACCTTATCGTGAAGGAAGTTGGTGAGGATATAGTCACTAGTTATAAGAGGGCATCAAGCATATTAGAAAATGAATTAAAAAATAGCAAAATTGAATTATCAAATACAACTGACCCTGGTATTTTCAAAAATGATTATGAGAAAAATTTATTAAAAAAGATTAATGAATTAAGGAAGTATTTCACGAATATAAATAAAGATGAAGACTGCATCGAATCTCTCACAAATTTAGCAAGTGCTAAAAAAGTTATTTATGAGTTTTTTGATAATGTAAAAGTTAATCATGAGGATATTAATATTAAAAAAAACAGATTGGAACTTTTGCAAATGTTATGTAGAACCTTTGATAATTACATAAGTTTTTCAAATATAGAGACCAAATAGTGAAGAAATTAATATTAAATTTTAAATCTAAAGACTCAAGTAAAATTAAGAATCCAAAAAATTTTTTGGGTGGAAAAGGTGCAAATCTCTCTGAGATGGGAAGAATTGGACTGCCTGTTCCCCCGGGGTTTACAATATCTACTAACGTGTGTGACCTGTTTTATAAAGATAAAAAGAAATTAAATTCGCAAATAGTTATTACCATAAAAAAAGAATTAAAAGATATTGAAAAAGAAGTTAGAAAAAAATTTGGTGATTTAAAAAACCCATTATTATTGTCTGTCAGATCTGGTGCTAGGGTTTCTATGCCTGGTATGATGGATACAATTTTAAATTTAGGTTTAAATGATAAAACGGTAATCGCACTTGCAAAAAAAACTTCCAATATGAGATTTGCAAAAGATAGCTATAGAAGATTTATTCAAATGTATGGAAATGTTGTAATGGGAGTAGAAAGCTACCATTTTGAAGAGCTGATAGAAAATTACAAATTAACAAAAGGTGTTCTTTTAGATACTGATCTAGATGAAGATGATTGGGAAGGTCTAATTAATGACTTTAAAAAAGTTGTTAAGGATCAAACTAAAAAAGATTTTCCACAAAATGTGTACGATCAACTACTTGGAGCAATTAGTGCCGTATTTTTATCCTGGGAAAGCAATAGAGCAAAAGTTTATAGAAAATTAAATCAAATTCCTGCTGAATGGGGAACTGCAGTTAATGTTCAGTCTATGGTATTCGGTAACATGGGTGATGATTGTGCAACTGGAGTTGTCTTTACAAGAAATCCATCTGATGGAATCAATGAAGTTTATGGTGAATACTTAATTAATGCCCAGGGAGAAGATGTTGTGGCAGGAACCAGAACTCCTCAATATATTACAAAAAAAGCTAGAAAAGATGCAAAAGCAAAAGAAGCTTCAATGGAAGAATCTATGCCTAAAGTGTTTAAACAATTAGACAAAATTTTAAAAGTTTTAGAGAAACATTATAAAGATATGCAAGATGTTGAATTTACAGTTGAGAAAAATAAATTGTGGATGCTGCAGACAAGGTCGGGAAAAAGAACCTCAAAATCTGCAGTTAGAATTGCTGTTGACATGGTTAAAGAAAAATTGATTTCAAAAAAAGAAGCAGTGATGAGAATAGATCCGGATTCTTTGGATACTTTATTACACCCCACATTAGATGAGAAAAGTTCAGTGAATGTTATAGCAAGTGGTTTGCCTGCTTCTCCTGGTGCTGCAAGTGGTAAGGTAGTTTTTTCATCAGAAGAAGCTGAGAGATTAAATGATATGATGCAAGATACTATCTTGGTAAGAGTTGAAACATCACCAGAAGATATTCATGGAATGCATGCGGCAAAAGGAATTTTAACTTCAAGAGGCGGAATGACAAGTCATGCAGCAGTTGTTGCAAGAGGCATGGGGAGACCTTGTGTATCTGGCTCTAGTGAAATTGATATTAATTATGAAGCTAAAACTTTTAAAACAACATCTATTGAGGTTAAGGAAGGGGACATTATCACAATTGACGGCTCAACAGGTAGAATTATTTTAGGAGAAGTACCAACAGTAAAACCTGAAATTTCTGGAGATTTTTCAAAACTAATGAGTTGGGCTGATGGTTATAGAAAATTAAAAGTTAGAACTAACTCAGAAACACCACTTGATACTAAAACCGCACGAGACTTTGGGGCCGAGGGCATTGGTCTTTGTAGAACAGAACATATGTTTTTTGATGAAGAAAGAATTTTATCAGTTAGAGAGATGATTTTATCAAAAACAAAAGAAGATAGAAACAAAGCCTTAGAAAAACTTTTACCACATCAAAGAAAAGATTTTGTTGAGATATTTAAAATTATGAATGGTCTACCGGTTACAGTGAGGTTATTAGATCCACCATTACATGAGTTTCTTCCCAAAACAGAAAAAGAAATTAATGATGTGGCAACTGTTGTGGGTCTTCCTTTAAAAGAAATTAAATCTAGAATTAATGAATTACATGAGCAAAATCCAATGTTAGGACATAGAGGCTGTAGATTAGGGATTTCATTTCCAGAAATTTATGAAATGCAGTGTAGAGCAATCTTTGAGGCTTTATCTGAACTTAAAATAAAAAAAATTAAATCAGCATTTCCTGAAATTATGATTCCATTAGTATCAACAGAAGCTGAAATTAGAATAATGAAGGATTTAGTTATAAGAGTCGCAAAAGAAGTTCAAAAAAATACAAAAGTTAGGATTAATTTTTTAGTTGGTACTATGATTGAATTACCAAGAGCAGCTATTAAAGCAAATGATATAGCGAAACATGCCGAGTTCTTTAGTTTTGGTACTAATGATTTAACCCAAACAACATTTGGCTTAAGCAGAGATGATAGTGGTAAATTTTTAAATGACTATATTGAAAATAAGATATTTTCTATTGATCCATTTATTTCAATTGATGATGGGGTAGGTGATTTAGTTGAAATTGCCGTAGAAAGAGGCAGAAAACAAAATAAAAAAATTAAACTTGGAATTTGTGGCGAGCATGGTGGCGATCCCAAAAGTATTCATTTTTGTTCAAATGTAGGCTTGGATTATGTTTCTTGCTCACCTTATAGAGTTCCAGTTGCAAGATTAGCTGCTGCTCAAGCAGAGCTATCTAAAAAAAAATAATATCGAGGATTTAGATCTCTAATTTATAATCTACTGCTGAAGTACTATGAGTGATACTACCTATTGAGATTCTGTCTACACCTGTAGCTGCAATTTTTTTAACTAATTTTAAAGTTACATTTCCAGACGCCTCAGTTTCATAATATTTTTGAGCAATTTTAACACCTTTTTTAAGTATTTTACTGTTCATATTATCAAACAGGACTGTATCAAATTTTAAACCCATTATTTGCTTAAGCTGATTTAAATTATCAATCTCTACAGTTATTTTTCGTCCTTTTTTATTTTTAATTGCAAGAGATACTAAAGTTTTGATATCTGAACTTGCTATGTGATTATCTTTAATCAAAAACTCATCACTTAGGTTAAATCTATGGTTAGTGCCTCCACCTAATTTAACAGCATATTTCTGTATAATTCTTAAGGTTGGAATTGTTTTTCTAGTACAGCAAATTTTACACTTTTTATTAACTCGCTTAACAAATTGATTAGTTTTAGTAGCAATCCCAGAGATATGACTCATAAAATTTAAAGCAACTCTTTCACCAATTAGAATATTTTCAGCCTTACCTTCAATGGTTGCTACTACATCATTCTTAATAACTTTGGAGCCTTCTTTTTTTTTGATAATAAATTTAATCTTACTATCTATTAATTTAAATGTTTGTTTTGCAAACTCCAACCCAGCAATCACTGCTTGGTGATTAGAAATTAATTTAACTTTTATTATCTTACTATTTTTAACTAAATTTGAAGTAATATCACCAGAAGGGTATAGATCTTCATTTAAAGCAAGCTTTACAATGTTTTTTATATAATAATTGCTTAATTTAATTTGAGACACTTTTATTATCTGCCAATTACAACCATTCTTTCAACGGGAATTCTTGCTTTTTCTATTATTTCTTTATCCATTATGATTTCACCAGTTTCATTTTCTAGACAATTTAAAATTTTTGGTAATGTAATTTTTTTCATATGTGGACAAAGATTGCATGGTCTAATAAATTCTACATTTGGGTTTTCTACTTGAATGTTGTCACTCATTGAACATTCAGTAACCATCATTACTTTCTTTGGTTGATTGTCCTCAACATACTTAATCATTCCACCAGTTGATCCTGCAAAGTCACTAGCTTTAATTACATCAGGTGGACATTCTGGGTGAGCTATTATTTTAATCCCAGGATTTTTTTTTCTAATATCATGTATTTCTTTTTCATTAAACTGGTCATGGACCATGCAGATACCTTTCCAAGCAATGATTTCAACATCTGTTTGAGAAGCAACATATTTAGCTAAATAATCATCAGGTAAAAAAATAACTTTTTTAACTCCAAGCGACTCAACAATTTTTACTGCATTTGCAGATGTGCAGCAAATATCTGTTTCTGCTTTAACGTCTGCTGAAGTATTTACATAAGACACAACAGGTACTCCTGGATATTTTTCCTTCAATAATCTTACATCTTTACCTGTAATTGATGATGATAAAGAACAACCAGCAGTCATATCAGGAAGTAAAACTTTTTTTTCAGGACTCATTAACTTAGAAGTTTCGGCCATAAAATGAACTCCTGCCATTACAATAATATCAGCACTAGTTTTTGAAGCTTCTATCGCAAGAGCTAACGAGTCCGCAGCAAAATCTGCAACACCATGATAAATTTCAGGTGTTTGATAGTTGTGAGCTAAGATCACTGCATTTTTTTCTTTTTTTAATTGATTAATCCTATGAATATAAGGTGCATGAATTGGCCACTCTATCTCAGGTAAAACTTTTGAGATTTTTTGATAAATACTATTTGTTGATTTTTTTACTTCTTCTGTAAATTCCATAATAAAACCTATCAATAGAATTGACTATTGTCATTTATTATTCTGACGCATAGAATTATCAAAGCTATACTTATTTTTTAGAAAGTATAATTATATGTATTTTAAATTATGACTATATATTCAATACAATATTTAAGAGCTATAGCAGCCCTAATGGTAGCTGCCAATCATGTATTTGCTTATCCATATGATATTGAAACAGGAGAACAGGGAGTTGATATATTCTTTGTTATAAGTGGGTTTATAATACTTTATATAATGGAAAAAAATCAACGGACCTACGGAAAATTTTTGATGTCTAGATTTTTTAGGATAGCTCCTCTGTATTATCTGATTACTCTATTTGCAATAATTATAGGTTTTATAGATTTTCCAAATTTACTCCATTCATTACAGGCAATTACATTTATTAAATTTTATAAAACATCTCCGCCATTAGCAGTTGGCTGGACTCTAGAGTATGAATTTATTTTTTATTCCCTTTGTTCTTTTTCAATACTTATTTTTTCAAAACAAAATATTCGAATTATATTAATCTTAGTAATGCTTTTGTGTGCAGTAATTTTAATAGATTTTGTTATTTTTTCAGAAAAAAAATATGGACATTTTGCTGAGTTTGGATTTGGAATTATAATTTATTTGATATATCGATTAGAATTTTTTAAGAGAATTAATCACATATATTATATTTTTTTAGCTTTGACTGGTTTTTTTTTACTAATTTATACAGATATAGCTATCTATAAAAATAATTTTACTTATCTAAGATTTGTTTATTGGGGAGTGCCATCCTTCTTAATAGTTCTATCACTTCTTTTAATTGAAGATAAAATTTTTCAGTCTAAATTTCTACTCTATTTAGGTAATGCCTCATATTCAATATATTTAACTCACTTACCTACAATTTATATTTTTGAAAGTATTTTTAGTTATGATAAATATAACTCATTTTTTATATGGCAAATTTTTATCTTTATTTTAGTAGTTTTATTTGCTTGTTTTATTCATACTTTTGTTGAGAAGCCTATAGCCAATTTTATTAAGATAAAGTTTGATAAAAAAATTTTAAGTTAAATATTGATAAGTAGATGATTGTGAAGGGGCGTTCTGTTACCCGGTGCCCCAGACCGTGCTTCTATAATTAACCTAAATTAATTATGCAGCAATAGCGTAACTTTCGTTAGCATTTAAAATTTAGCCCGTTACGGTGGAACAATTCCGAACGAAAGAATAGCCTTTAGTCACCCGTCGATCCTATTTCACCCCCATAAATTGCACTTGGTGGAGGTGGTGGGTACTGCCCCCACGTCCGTAATGGTTATTACGAAATTCGTTTATCGTCGTAGTTGGAAAACCAACATAATTATTATATATGAATTATTAATATTTAAAATGTTAATATATTTTAATTAAAAAATGACAGATCAAATTATTCAAATTTCTATTATAATTCCAATATTTAATGAGGATCAGTCGATCCTTAAAGTGTTAAATAGAATTCAAGAAACTACAGAAAGCAAAACTTCTTTTGAAGTTATAGTTATAAATGATGGGTCAACAGACAATACTTTAAAGTTACTAGAAGATAATCCAAACCTGTACAATCAGTTAATCACATATAAGACCAATCAAGGCAAAGGAAATGCAGTAAAAAAAGGATTAGAGGTGTCAAAAGGTGAATATATATTTTTTCAAGATGCAGATTTAGAATATGACCCAATAGAATTAAATAAGTTTATTACATTGATAAATCGTTTTAATCCTGACCTCATCATAGGATCGAGACTTAATTATTCTGAATACACAAGATCTCACAATATTTTGAATAAATTTGGAAATAAACTTATAACATTAATTTTTAATCTATTTTATAATACAACTTTTACAGATATCTACTCATGCTATGCGTGCTACAAGAGTAATTTATTGAATGAAAAGGAGCTTGTGACAATAGGCTTTGAGCAACACGCTGAAATACTTAGCAAGGTTGTTAAAAAAGGAAAAAAATTTTATGAAGTACCAATTAGTTATAATGGCAGAACACACGAAGAAGGAAAAAAAATTAAATTCCACCATATATTTGCTGTTATTTTTAGAATAGTTATTGAAAGATTTAAGTAGAGTCAAAAATATGAAAAAAATTGTAATAACAGGTGCGCTTGGATATATTGGTACTGAGCTTTGCAAACTCTATTCTGGGTTTAGCTGGAAGTATGAAGTAGTTGCAATCGATAATAGATTTATTTCAGAAAGAGTTAATGAATTAAAAAGAAGAAAAATTCAATTTATACAAGCTGATATTTTAGATTTAGAAGCAATTAAACCGTTTTTAGAAAAAGCTGAGGTTGTATATCATTTAGCTGGAATCACAGATGTAGCCTATGTAAAAAAAGAAGCTGATAAAGAAAAAGATTCACTCACAATAAAAGTTGCAATAGAAGGTACAGCAAACGTGCTTAAATCAATGAATGCGAAAGCAACTATTGTTTTTCCATCTACTCATGTTGTTTTTGAAGGTTTAAAAGAACCAAAAGAAAATTTAGATGAAAATGAACAAACAAATACTTTTTTAGCGTATTCTTCAAGTAAAGTAGAAAATGAAAATCAAATTAAAAACTCTGGAAATAAATATGCAATTTTTAGACTGGGTTCAGTCTATGGGTTCTCAACAGACACTATGAGAATAAATATAATGCCAAACTTATTTTCTAAAATTGCCTCTCAAAATGGAAAAATTAAACTTTTTGGAGGAGGTGTTCAGCTTAAAAGTTTAGTTCCATTAATAGATGTAGCTAGATGTTTTAAATTTGTTGAAGAAAACAATGACTTTAAAAGTGGAACTTATAATTTAACTAAAGAAAATCTTACTGTAAAAGATGTTGCTGATATATGTAAAAAAATTAATCCAAAATTAGAAATCACTCTAACAGATGATGAGGTCCCCAATAAAGGATATTCTTTATCAAATAAAAAATTACTAAATACAGGGTTTGAATTTGTTCATGACCTTGAAACATGCATTAAAGAAATGATAACTAAATGGTCTTATGAAAAATTTGATAAAAATTTAGAATACACTTTTAAAGGTGTTAGAGAATTTATTGATGAGCGTGGTAAAATCAGTAATTATGACCTACCAGAGCCCATCAATATGATTGGATATATAGAATCAAAAAAAGGAACAATGAGAGCAAATCACTTTCATCCTGTCCAAGAACAAAAATGTTTATTAATTAAAGGTCAATTCATCAGTATTTATAAAGATCTTGTTGATGATAAATCTATAAAAGTAACACATGTTGTTAACGAAGGTGACATGATAGTTACGCAACCGAATGTAGCTCATACGATGGTTTTTACTGAGGATACAATTTTTTTAAATCTAGTTAGAGGAGAAAGAGAGCATGAAAACTATGGGATTACCCATACTATTCCATATAAATTTGTTGATGATCAAGAGAAAAAATTGTTGCAATCTATATACAAATTTGAATGTAGGTGTTGTGGCTCCAAAAAACTTAAAAGAGTTTTATCATTAGGTTACCAGCCACTGGCAAATAATCTTCTTGATGATATCAAGGAAAAAAGCAAGGTATATCCTTTAGAACTTAATGTATGTGAAGAATGTTTTAATTGTCAACTTTCTGTTGCAATAAAGAGTAATGAAATGTTTTCAAATTATTTGTATCAATCTTCAACTACTAAATCATTTAGAGAACATTTTATTTCAGCTGCTAAGAAGTATGTTAAAGATTTCAAACTCGATATAGGTTCTTACATCATTGACGTAGGAAGCAATGATGGCATTGGATTAAAACCTTTTTTAGACCTAGGCTTCTCTAATATTCAGGGTATAGAACCTGCAAAAAATTTAGTAGATCTTGCTAATCAAAATGGAATTAATACTTTTCACGGTTATTTAGATGAAAAAGCACTCAACCCAATTAAAAATGGAGCAGATTTATTATTAGCTTCAAATGTTTTTGCACATGCCGATGATTTAAAATCAATGGCTGAGTCCATGAAAAAACTAATTAAGCCTGATGGAAAAATCATTATAGAAGTACAATATTTGTTAAACACTATTAAAGATTTAACTTTTGATAACATTTATCATGAGCATACAAATTACTGGTCTTTAACTTCATTAAAAAGATTTTTTGAAAATTTAGAATTAAAGATTTTCAATGTCGAAGAGATAGATACTCATGGTGGATCGATTAGAATTTATCTTAGCCAAGAAAAAAATATTGAAATTGATAATTCTGTAAATGACTTTTTAAAAAAAGAAGAGGAATATGGTTTAAAAAAAATAGAAACGTATTTAGATTTTGGAAAAAAAATAGAGAATTTAAAAAAAGAAGTTATTAAAAATTTAAAAAATTTAAAAAAAAAATATCCCAATATAGTTGGCTATGGAGCTCCAGCAAAAGCTTCAACAGCATTAAATTACTTTAATATTAAAAATGAAATAGATTTTATAGTTGAGGACAACCCATTAAAACATGGAAAATTTATTCCTGGGGTAAATATACCCATAGTTTCTAAAGAAAAAGTAAAAGATAAAAATTCTGCTATATTAGTATTAGCGTGGAATTTTTTTGACGAAATAGAAAAAAACAATACAAATTTGTCAAATAGCTTTATAAACATTAAATCACTAGAAAAAAAAAATGAAATTAACTAAAGAACAGACACAAGAGATTAAAGATCAGCAATCTCAACAAAATCAAACTAAAAGAGTCACAGTGCCTGAACTTGAAAAAATTCTTTATGAAGCAATGCCAGCTTTAGATCATGGCTTTGTTAGAGTGGTAGATTATATGGGTGATGATACTTCGATTGTCCAGTCAGCTAGAGTTTCATATGGCAAAGGAACAAAGCAAGTTTCAACAGACAGTGGTCTAATTAAATATTTAATGAGACATTGGCACAGCACACCATTTGAAATGTGTGAAATTAAATATCATGTAAAGCTTCCAATTTTTATTGCACGTCAATGGATTAGACATAGAACAGCAAATGTAAATGAATATTCTGCAAGATACTCTATTTTAGATAAAGAATTTTATTTACCATCGACAGAAAATTTGGCTGCTCAGTCAGCAAGTAATAGACAGGGAAGAGGTGATGTCATTGAAGGCGAACAAGCAAAAGAAGTTTTAGAACTATTAAAAAATGATGCTGAAAGAACTTATGATAATTATGAGATGATGTTAAATCAAAGGTTTGATGGCTCAACAATTGATGAAAATAAAAAAGGTTTAGCAAGAGAATTAGCTAGAATGAATTTAACTTTGAATACTTATACTCAGTGGTACTGGAAAACTGATTTATTAAATCTGATGAATTTTTTAAGACTTAGAGCTGATAGTCATGCACAATACGAAATAAGAGTGTATGCTGATATAATGCTAGATACAGTTAAGAAATGGGTTCCTATAACTTATGATTCATTCATGGATTATAGAGTTGGTGGTACAGAAGTTTCTGCAAAAGGAAAAGTAATAATCCAAAAACTTATCAAAGGCGAAAATATTAATCCTGATAGCACTGGTTTATCTAAAAGAGAGTGGAACGAGCTAATGACTGCTTTTGATCTTAAAGATAAATTGATTTAATTTTTTTAGCAAAATCTAAGTATATTTTAGAAATTTCATGATTTGGGTTGGCTTCTACAATTGGTTTCCCTTCATCACCGCATTTTCCCACTTCAGGATTTAATGGGATTTCCCCTAGAAATTCTTTATCAAATTCTTCTGCTGTTCTCTTAACACCACCTTCACCAAATATTTTATATTTTTTTCCATCATCACCTGTGAAGTAACTCATATTGTCAACTAGACCTAAAATTTTAACACCAAGCTTATCAAACATTTTAATTCCTCTTTTCACGTCCAGTAGAGCAACTTCTTGAGGAGTTGAAACTATAATTGCACCGTCCATTTTAATTTCTTGTGAAAAAGTTAGTTGAGTATCTCCAGTTCCTGGAGGCATATCAACAATTATAAAATCTAAATCTTTCCACCCAACTTTTTGTGTAAAAGTTTTAATTGCACTGGTAACCATAGGACCACGCCAAATCATTGGAGTTTGTTGATCTGCAAGAAAGCCAATAGACATACACTGAATATCATATTTTGTTATTGGAGTTAAAGTCTGGCCATCACTTTTTGGCTTTTCGTTAATATCAAACATTTTAGGAATTGAAGGGCCATAAATATCTGCATCAAGCAAACCAACTTTGCAGCCAATTTGCTTTAAAGCTAAAGCAAGATTTGTTGCAAAGGTAGATTTTCCAACACCACCTTTTGCACTTGATACAGCTATTGTAAATTTTGTTCCTAAAATTGGGTTCTTTGTGAACTTTTTAGGCTCTAATTTCCTTTTCATTGCGTCACTTAGTTCTGGCTTTTTATCTGTCATTTTTTTATCATTACTTGTTTTTTATAATAAAGACATTATATACTTTGTCATATGTCAGATGATTTTCAAGGTAGAGGCGGAAGTCCATGGGGAAAACCTCCAGGAGGAGGAAATGGTTCAGGAAAAGGACCCACACCTCCGGATATCGAGGCATTAATTAGAGATATTCAAAGTAAGATAAATAAATTTTTACCTGGTGGAAGCTCATCAGGAGGAAAGCCAATTGGTTTAATTTTAATTATTATAGCATTTGTATGGCTAGCAAGTGGGCTATATAGAGTGGGACCTGATGAACAAGGTGTTGTACTTAGATTTGGGAAATTTATAAAAACTACTCAGCCAGGGTTACATTATCATATTCCACTTCCAATAGAGACAGTTCAGACACCAAAAGTTACAAAGGTAAATAGAATAGACATTGGATTTAGATCAGAGAGAGACAGTGGTTTTTCACAAGGTGGAGGAGTTGCTGATGTTCCTCAAGAAAGTTTAATGCTTACTGGTGACGAAAATATTGTTAATATAGATTTTTCAGTTTTCTGGGTAATTAAAGATGCAGGTAAATTTTTATTTGAAATACAAGATCCAGAAGGAACAGTAAAAGCTGCAGCAGAAACAGCAATGAGAGAAGTTATTGCAAAAAGTAAAATTCAACCAGTTTTAACTGAGGGCAGAGCTCAAATTGAAATTGAAACTCAGGAAATTATTCAATCAATTCTAGATGAATACAATAGTGGTATTCAAATTACACAAGTTCAAACACAAAAAGCTGATCCACCTGATCAAGTAATTGATGCGTTTAGAGATGTTCAAGCAGCAAGAGCAGATATGGAAAGATCTAAAAATGAAGCTGAAGCTTATGCTAATGATGTTATTCCAAGAGCAAGAGGGGAAGCTGCAAAAATTATGCAAGCAGCAGAAGCTTATAAGCAAAAAGTTGTTGCTCAAGCAGAGGGTGAAGCTAGTAGATTTATATCTATTTATAATGAATATGCAAAAGCCAAAGAAGTAACTCAAGAAAGAATGTATTTAGAGACTATGGAAAAAGTTTTAGCAGATATTGATAAGGTAATAATTGAAAAAAATGCAGGCTCAGGTGTAGTTCCTTACTTACCACTACCTGAATTGGGCAAAAAGAAAGTGACGAATTAATGAAAGCACAAAAAATTTTATTACCAATAGCTATTTTATTAGGAGCATTAGTGTTCTTTTCTATATTTGTTGTTAAAGAAGTTAATCAAGCAATTGTTCTTCAGTTTGGTGATCCTAAAAAAATTATACTAAAACCAGGTTTAAATTTTAAAATACCTTTTATTCAAAATGTTGTCTTTTTAGATAGTAGAATTTTAAATCTAGATACACCACCAGCAGAAGTTATTGCATCAGACCAAAAAAGATTAATCGTTGATGCATTTGCAAGATTTCAAATTGTAGATCCTCTAAAATTCTACATTTCAGTAGGCAATGAAAGAGTTGCAAGATCAAGGTTAGCAACAATTATTAACTCAAGAATTAGAAATGTTTTAGGTCAACAAGAATTACAAACATTACTATCAAAAGATAGATCTAAGCAAATGTCTTTAATTCAGGAAGGTGTAAACGCAGAAGCTCAAAAATTTGGAATTAAAATAGTGGACGTTAGAATTAAAAGAGCTGATTTACCTCAAGCTAATAGTGAAGCAATCTATAGAAGAATGCAAACAGAAAGAGAAAGAGAAGCTAAAGAATTTAGAGCAAGAGGAGCTGAAATGGCAGTAACTATCACATCAACTGCTGACAAAGATGTTTCTGTATTACTAGCCAATGCAAACAAAGACTCTGAGATTATGAAAGGTCAAGGAGATGGTGAGAGAAATAAAATTTTTGCAGATGCATTTGGAAGAGATCCAGAATTTTTTGCTTTCTACAGAGCAATGCAGGCTTACGAGACTGCTTTAATAGGTGGAGACACTTCAGTAATTTTATCACCTGATAGTGAATTCTTTAAATTTTTTGGTAACATAAAACCTAAAAATTAATCTAAAACAATGAAAGAGCTAATTATAGCTTTTGGACTTTTTCTTTTTATAGAAGGAATTTTATATGCCTTATTTCCATTAAAAATGAAAAGTATGCTATTAAGATTAAGTGATGTGACTAATAGTCAATTAAGAACAGGTGGATTGATATTTGCAGTTATAGGATTTATTATAATTTGGTACATAAAAAATTAAAATGAATAAAATTAAAAAATTATTAACCGTATTTTTCATAATTAGTTATGGGACTAAAGTTTTTGCTGAAGATATTCCCGCATCTTTTGCAGATTTGGCTGAAAGACTAATGCCTTCAGTTGTAAATATTTCAACAACTACCACTGTAACTACAAATAGCAATCCATTTCCTGGATTTAAATTTCCACCAGGTTCGCCATTTGAAGATATGTTTAAAGAATTTGGAACACCACAGACAAGAAAAGCTAGTGCGCTTGGATCAGGTTTTATTATAGATGCAAAAGGAATAGTGATTACAAATAATCATGTAATTAAAGACGCAGAAGATATAGTTGTTACTGTTAATGGAGAAAAAGAATATAAGGCAAAAATTATAGGCAAGGACCCACTTTCAGATCTTGCAGTTTTACAAATAGAATCAAAAGAAAAATTTATCCCAGTTAATTTTGGAGACTCTGATAAAGCAAGAATAGGTGATTGGGTTATTGCCATTGGAAATCCATTTGGACTGGGTGGAACAGTAACAACAGGAATAATTTCAGCAAGAAATAGATCAATTGGCCTATCACGTTATGAGGATTATATTCAAACAGACGCATCAATTAACTCTGGAAATTCTGGCGGACCATTATTTGATATGAATGGAGATGTAATAGGAATTAATACAGCAATTTTGGGTCAGTCTGGCTCAATTGGTATAGGTTTCTCAATACCATCTAATAGTGCAAAAAAAGTTATTAGTCAGTTAATAAAATTTGGTGAAACAAAAAGAGGATGGCTTGGTGTTAGAATTCAAGTAGTTACAGAAGAAATTGCTGATGTTGAAAAGTTAGATGAGCCACGTGGGGCATTAGTTGCAAGTGTAGCTGAAAAAAGTCCATCAGAAAAAGCTGGAATTAAAGCAGGAGATATCATCTTAGAATTCAATGGAACTAGAATTAATGAAATGAAAGAACTTCCAATAATTGTTGCTCAAACAGAAGTAGGCAAAACTGTTGATGTTAAAATTTGGAGAAATAAAAAAGAAATTATTAAAAAGATTAAATTAGGAAGATTAGAAACATCAACTGATTTTAAAGAAGAGAAAAAAGAAATTGAAACAAAAACACCCGAAATGTCAGAAATAAAATCTTTGAAAATTATAGCAAGATTATTAAACGAACAAGATATTGAACAAAGAAAACTTCCCAATCAAACAACAGGACTAGTTATAACTAGTATTGGTAAAAATAGTCCAATTAATTATTTAAATGTAGGTGATATAATAATTGAAGCCCAAAAGAAAAAAATTAGATCTAAAGAAGATCTTGAAGATATAGTTGATAAAGCTCTAAAATCTAATCAAAAAACAATTTTGATTGTAATTTATAATAATCAAAACCAAAGAAGATATATTGGTGTTAAGTTAGATTGATAATGGGCAAACTGTCCAAGATTATTTTAATTTCTGGTCCTACTGCATCAGGTAAATCAAACTTTGCTATAAAGGTTGCCAAAAAGATTGATGGTGAAATTATTAATGCAGATAGTATGCAAGTTTATAAAACGTTAAAGATTCTAACTGCCAGACCAACTAAAGATGGACAAAAAAATATTAAACATCATATGTATGGATTTGTTGATTTAAATAAAAATTTTTCTACTGGTCAATGGCTAAAAACTGCTATTAAAAAGATTAAAGAAATTAAAAAAAGAAAAAAAATACCTATTTTAGTTGGTGGAACAGGGCTTTATTTTCAATCTTTAATTGATGGCTTAGTTGAAATCCCAGAAATACCCCCTAAATTTAGAAATCAGATTAGACAGATGCAAAAAAAAGATGGACAGAAAAAGTTTTATAAAAAACTTTTAAAAATTGATCCTGAGACTCATAATAGATTTGATCCAAATGATACTCAAAGAGCAATCAGAGCTTTTGAAATAAAATCTTTCACAAAAATTTCTATGTATAGATGGCTAAGTAAAACTAAACCAGAATTTAAAAAGAATGAATTTTTAAAACTATATATTAACTTTAAAAGAGATGATTTGATCAAAAGAATTTCATCAAGAGTAATTAAGATGATTGAGGAAGGAGCAATAAAAGAGGTAAATTTTTTTAATAAGCTTAAAATAAAAAAAGATTTAAGTGTAAATAGAGTTATTGGGATTGACGAATTGACACAGTACATGAATAAAAAAATTAATTTAGATCAAGCGCAAGAATTAATTTCAATTAAAACCAGACAATACGCCAAAAGACAAGCCACATGGGCAAGAAGTAGGATGAAATCTTGGAAAAAAATTAATCCCATCAAGATTGACGAATACATAAAAAAATTAAAAAAACCATTGCTTAAACTTGACCAATTAACACAAAGTCGAATAGATTGCCCAAATGGGTAATTTATATTCTGGAGCAGAGATTGTATTTAAGTGTCTTGAAGACCAAAAAGTTGAGCATATTTTTGGCTACCCAGGTGGAGCAGTGCTACCAATATATGATGAATTAAAAAATCATCCAACTATTAAACATATTCTAGTTAGACATGAGCAAGGTGCAGGTCATGCTGCAGAAGGTTATGCGAGATCATCAGGAAAACCAGGTGTTGTATTAGTTACCTCTGGTCCAGGTGCAACAAATGTTGTCACGGCATTGACAGATGCTTATATGGACTCAGTTCCCTTAGTTTGTATTTCTGGGCAAGTACCAACACATTTAATTGGAACAGATGCCTTTCAAGAATGTGATACAACAGGAATTACAAGACCATGTACAAAACATAATTGGCTAGTCAAAGATATTAATGATCTTCCAAGAATAATGCATGAAGCATTTGAGGTTGCAACAACTGGAAGACCAGGACCAGTTTTAGTCGATATTCCAAAAGATATTCAGTTTGCAAAAGCAAAATATTTTAAACCTAAGAAAGAAAAAAAATTAAATGGCAAGGTTTTAAATAGATTTAATCAAAAAGAAATTAACCAGTTAGTTGATTTAATGAAAAAAGCTTCAAAACCAGTTTTTTATACTGGTGGTGGGGTAATTAACTCAGGTCCAAAAGCTAGTGAACTTTTAAGAGAATTAATAGCGTTAACCGGATTTCCAATTACCTCAACCTTACAAGGATTAGGTGCTTATCCAGGTGATGATAGTCAATTTTTAGGAATGCTTGGAATGCATGGTACCTACGAAGCAAATAATGCAATGCATGATTGTGATTTATTGATAAATATTGGTGCAAGATTTGATGATCGTATTACTGGAAAGATTGATGAATTTTCTCCCAAATCAAAAAAAGTTCATATTGATATTGACCCATCATCAATTAATAAAATTGTAAAAGTTGATCTAGCTATCGTTGGTGATGTTGGTGAAGTTATAAAATCAACTACTAAAACTTTAAAAAATAAAAATTTAAATCTAGAAAAATCCAATAAACAAAAAATATCTAAATGGTGGCAACAAATTCAAAAATGGAGAACAAAACAGTCACTAAACTTTATAAATAGTAATAAGATTATTAAACCTCAACATGCAGTCCAAAGACTCTATGAACTAACAAAAAATCAAGATACGTATATAACAACTGAAGTTGGACAGCACCAGATGTGGGCTGCACAGCATTATAAATTCAATAAACCAAATAGATGGATGACATCAGGAGGACTTGGAACCATGGGTTATGGGTTACCAGCAGCAATAGGTGTACAAGTTGCGCACCCAAAAAAATTAGTTGTAGATATTGCTGGTGAAGCTTCAATTTTAATGACAATGCAGGAAATTTCTACTGCAGTACAATATAATTTGCCCATAAAAATATTTATTTTGAACAATCAATATATGGGTATGGTTAGACAGTGGCAGGAATTACTTCATGAAAAAAATTATTCAGAGAGTTACTCTGAAGCATTACCAGATTTTGTCAAATTAGCAGAGGCTTATGGGTGCGTTGGAATTAGAGCAGAAAATCCAGATGAATTAGATGAAAAAATTGAAGAAATGGTCAACACAAATAGACCTGTAATTTTTGATTGCCACGTTGATCAGGCTGAAAATTGTTATCCAATGATACCCTCTGGTAAGCCGCACAATCAAATGTTATTAGGACCAAAAGACCAGAAAGAAAATAAAATTACAGGTAAAGGGAAATCTTTAGTTTAAAATGGTAAAATCTAAATCTGCATATAGCACACCTAGTAAACTAGGGAAAATTGACACTCACATTATAGTTGTTTGGGTTGATAACGAAGCAAGTGTATTATCTAGAGTGGTAGGTCTATTTTCTGGTAGAGGCTATAATATAGAGTCTTTGGCAGTAGCAGAAGTTGATCAAAAAAATAATCTCTCTAGAATTACAATTGTAACCACTGGAACACCTCAAGTTATCGAACAAATTGTATTACAGCTAAAGAAGTTAGTTCCAGTTCATAAAGTTGGAAATTTTAAAAGAGAGGATAAAAAAGTTATATTTAAAGAGATGGCATTATTAAAAATTGTTGCAAATCCTTCTAAAATTAAGAAAGCTTTAAATGCTTGTAAAAAATACAATCCAGTTATATTAGATCAAACAAATAAATCTGCTGTAATTCAAATAACAGCATTAAGAAGAGAGATAGATACTGTGACGAAGAATTTAAAACTATTTGGTCTTGTTAGTGCCTCAAGAACTGGAGCGGTTGCAATGACTAGAGGTGCAGAAATTTTTAATTAATTACAAAGGAGAAAAAAATGAAAATGTTTTATGAAAAAGATGCAGATGTTGATTTAATAAAGAGTAAAAAAATAGCAATTTTTGGCTATGGTAGTCAAGGGCATGCGCACGCATTAAATTTAAAAGATAGTGGAGCTAAGGAAGTTGTTGTTGCTCTTAGAGATGGATCAGCAAGTAAAGTAAAAGCTGAATCTAAAGGATTAAAAGTAATGAGTTTATCTGATGCTGCAGAATGGGCAGAAGTTGCAATGATACTTACGCCAGATGAACTACAAGCTTCAATTTACAAAAATCATATTGATCAAAGAATTAAAGCAGGATCAAGTGTAGCTTTTGCTCATGGTTTAAACATTCATTACAAACTTATTGAAGCAAGAAAAGATTTAGATGTATTCATGGTTGCACCAAAGGGACCTGGACATTTAGTTAGAAGCGAATTTGAAAGAGGTGGTGGGGTGCCGTGTTTATTTGCTGTACACCAAGATGGAACAGGCAAAGCAAGAGACCTTGCTTTATCATATGCTTCAGCAATTGGTGGAGGTAAATCGGGAATTATTGAAACAACTTTCAAAGATGAATGTGAAACAGATTTATTTGGAGAACAATCAGTACTTTGTGGAGGATTAGTTGAATTAATTAAGAATGGTTTTGAAACTTTGACTGAAGCTGGATACGAACCTGAAATGGCGTACTTTGAATGCTTACATGAGGTAAAATTAATAGTAGATTTAATTTATGAAGGTGGAATTGCTAATATGAATTACTCTATTTCAAATACAGCAGAATATGGTGAGTATGTATCTGGTAAAAAAGTTGTTGATAGTGAAAGTAAAAAAAGAATGAAAGAAGTGCTTGCTGATATTCAATCTGGTAAATTTACTAAAGACTGGATGAAAGAATGTGAAGGTGGACAAAAGAACTTTTTAAAAATGAGAAAAGATCTTGCTGATCATCCAATTGAAAAAGTAGGTGCAGAGCTTAGAGCAATGATGCCTTGGATTGGTAAAAAAAAATTAATAGATAGCGACAAAAGCTAATTATTATTTATAAATTTCTACTTATACACGAATTTGTAAAATAAAATTATATCACCTATACTTTTTAAAAATAATAAAGAGAGGGAATATAATGAAAATTAAAAGTTTAATAAAAATACTATTAACACTAACACTAGTATTTGGATTTTCTTCAGCATGGGCTAAAAATATTAAATGGTCAATGGCAGGTGATAGTTTAACACTTGATCCGCATGCACAGAATGAAGGGCCAACAACACAAGTATCAAGACAAGTATATGAGGCATTAGTAACTAGAGCACTTGACATGCAAATTGTACCTCAACTTGCAACCAAATGGAAAGCAGTAAACCCAACTACTTGGTATTTCTTTTTAAGAGAAGATGTTAAGTTTTCTGATGGTACACAAATGACATCTGAAGATGTGGTATTTAGTATATTAAGAGCAAAACTACCAACGTCTGATTTTAAAGAATATATCAGTTCAATTTCATCTGTTAAAGCAATTGATAAATACACAGTTCAAATTAAAACAACTGAACCAAATCCAATTCTCTTGAATCAATTATCTAATATTTTTGTAATGTCAAAAGCGTGGTCGGATAAAAATTTTTCAACTGCTCCGCAAAATTGGAATGCGTCACAAGAAACTTATGCGTCAGTTAATGCAATGGGAACGGGTCCTTTTAAAATAACCTTAAGAGAGCCAAATACCAAAACTGTTTTTAAGAAAAATAGTAAATGGTGGGGAAATGTTGAACATAATCTTACTTCAATTGAGCTACTCCCTATAGCTAATGCAGCAACTAGAGTTGCAGCACTACTATCTGGAGAAATTGACCTTGTTACGGATGCACCTGTTCAAGATTTAGGACGTATTGGAAGTTCAGCAGGACATAAAGTTGTAAGTACACCACAAATGCGTACAATTTTTTTAGGAATGGACCAAGGAGCTGATGAACTTAGATCTGGGAATACTGGTGATAACCCTTTTAAAAAAAAGGAAGTTAGACAAGCTCTTTATCAAGCAATTGATATAAATGCGATCCAGAAAAAAGTTATGAGAGGCTTAAGTGAACCAGCAGGAATAATTACATTTCCTGGAGTAACTGGCTATACCAAAGATCTTGATAAACGATTAGCATATGACCCAGAAGCAGCAAAAAAACTTTTAGCTGATGCTGGATACCCTAATGGTTTTGATGTTGAACTAAGATGTCCAAACGACAGATATGTAAATGATGAAGCAATCTGCACTGCAGTTGTTGGAATGTTTGGTAAAATTGGTGTTAACGTTTCTCTGAACTCTCAAACTAAAAGTAAACACTTTAAAGAGCTAAAAAATAAAAAAGGTGATTTTTATATGCTTGGTTGGGGCGTTCCTACTTTAGATAGTCATTATGTATTTCATTACTTATATGATACTGGAGCTAGTTGGAACAGAGTTAACTTTAGTGACACTAGAGTTGATGAGTTAATTAAAGTTATGGAAGGTGAAGTAGACCTAGAAAAAAGAAATGCTGCAATCGCAGAAGCTTGGAAAATTGTAAAAGATGATATTTCATATCTTCCTTTACACCACCAGGTAATTTCTTGGGCATCTGCAAAGAATGTAAATGTCCCTATCAGACCTAATAACGAACCTTTGTTCAGATTTTCGAGCAAAAACTAATCAATTTAATATAAGCCCTTTTAATTTTAAAAGGGCTTATACTTAAAAATAAAACTTCATATTTTGACAAAGTATTTTTTTAAAAGATTGTTCCAATCGATATTGGTTATGCTTGTTGTAGCCTTTGTTTCATTCTCACTTTTTACTTTTGTAGGTGACCCAGTTAATAATATGGTTGGTGAGGAAACATCAGACTTAGAAAGAGCTGAAATAAGAGAAACTCTAGGTTTAAATGATCCTATTCCAGTTCAATTCATGAGATTTGTCAAAAATGCATCTAAAGGAAATTTTGGAATTTCTTATCAATTAAGAAGACCAGTTTCTGAATTAATATCAGAAAGGTTACCAGCAACATTAGAGTTAGTTTTTATTTCTTCACTTATTGCACTTATATGTGGGACTTTATTGGGAGTTTATACTGGAATAAATCGAAAAAGTTTTGTGAGTGATATTATTTTGGCTGTCTCCTTGCTTGGAGTTTCTTTGCCTACTTTTGTAATAGGAATTTTGTTCATATATCTTTTTGCAGTAATCTTAGGAATACTACCTTCTTTTGGAAGAGGAGAAGTGGTTAATATTGGTTTCTGGACCACTGGGCTTTTAACCATCTCTGGACTTAAAGCAATAATTTTACCATCAGTTACATTAAGCCTTTTTCAAATGACTTACATTATAAGACTTGTTCGGGCAGAGATGATGGAAATATTACAAACAGACTACATAAAATTTGCAAGAGCTAGAGGAATTAGTGAAAAAAGTATTCAATATAAACATGCGTTAAAAAATGGTTTGATACCTGTTATTACAATAGCAGGAATTAATATTGGAACACTTGTAGCTTTTTCAATAATAACTGAAACAGTTTTTCAATGGCCAGGCATGGGATTTCTTTTTATTCAGGCAGTTAAGTTTGTGGACATTCCAATAATGTCAGCCTATTTAGTTTTTATTGCATTTATATTTGTAATGATAAATTTCATAGTAGATATTCTTTATTATTTTATTGATCCAAGAATTAGAGTGAAGTCTGAAAGTGCAAATGGATAATCAAAATTTATCCTTTATAGATAAAATTAAAGATAGTGATATATATTTTGCTTTTATAAAATCGCCTACAGCAATAATATCAACTGCAATATTAATAATTATTTTCTTTTGTTCTTTTTTTGTAGAATTTGTAGCGCCATTTAACCCATTTGATCCATCAAGCCTAGACTTAATGGAGGCATTCACGCCTCCTTCTTGGGAAGAGGAAGGTATGTCTAAATTTTTATTAGGAACAGATGGACAGGGTAGAGATATGCTATCAACAATATTGTATGGATCTCGTATCTCTTTAATAGTTGGATTTGCAGCTATTTCATTTAGTCTAATTTTAGGAGTTACCTTAGGGTTAACAGCAGGATATTTTGGAGGAAAATATGAAATGATAGTTATGAGAATAACAGATGTACAATTAACAGTACCAAGTATTTTAATGGCTTTACTAGTTGATGGAATTGCAAGAGGTGTGATTTCAAAAGAACTTCATGATGAAATGGCAATTTATGTATTAATTTTTGCAATAGGAATTTCCGAATGGCCACAATTTGCAAGAGTGTCAAGAGCAGCAACATTAGTAGAAAAAAATAAAGACTATATTTCGGCTTCAACAATTATTGGTGTTCCAAATGTTAAAATAATGTTTAAGCATATTTTACCAAATATACTAAGACCCATCCTTGTAATTGGAACAATAGGACTGGCGTTAGCTATAATTGCAGAGTCAACTTTAAGTTTTTTAGGAGTAGGCGTTCCACCTACAACACCATCTCTGGGGACTTTAATTAGAATTGGAAATGACTTTCTATTTTCTGGAGAATGGTGGATAACTTTTTTCCCTGCAATATTTTTAGTTATTTTAGCATTTTCAATTAACCTTTTAGGAGACTGGATGAGAGACACTCTAAATCCAAAGTTAAACTAATGAGCTTTTTAAAAATTGATAATTTAAGTGTTAATTACAAAATGAGAAAAGAGACTGTAAATGCAGTCAAAAATATTAATTTTGATGTAAAAAAAGGAGAAATACTTGGCTTGGTAGGTGAGTCGGGCTCTGGAAAAAGTACATTGGGAAGTGCAATAATAAATCTTATTGATGAACCAGGAAAAATTTCTGGGGGAAAAGTAATCTTAGATGGGATCAACATTCATGAAAACGCAGAAGATATACTAAAATATAGAGGGAAAAAAATTGGGTTAATTTTTCAAGACCCACAAACTTCTTTAAATCCTTTGTTAACTATAGGTGAACAACTTATTGAAACTATTCAGACACATTTAAATTTTGATTTTAAGGAATCTAAAGATAGAGCAATTACTTTACTGCAAGAGGTTGGTATTAAAGATGCTGAAAATAGATTTGATAATTACCCCCATCAGTTTTCTGGTGGGATGAGGCAAAGAGTTGTGATTTCTTTAGCTCTATGTTGTGAGCCAGATTTATTAATTGCTGATGAACCCACAACTGCACTTGATGTTTCGATACAATCACAGATTCTTGAATTGATTAAAACTCTAACTAAAGTGAGAAATTTAGCTGTAATATTAATTACACATGACATGGGAGTAATTTCTGAAACAGCTGATCGAGTTGCGGTAATGAAAAATGGTGATTTGGTAGAGATTGGATTAACAAAAGAAATACTTACAAATCCAAAAGAGATTTATACGAAAAGTCTTATTAGTTCAGTACCTCCAACAAATAAAAAAATTTCAAGATTTAAGATAATGGAAAAAAATGAAAATAATGAAAGAGGCACAAACATTAAAATCTTAGATAGATGGAATAAAAAAAATCTAACTTCCCAAAATTTAATTGAAATAAAAAATCTTAAAAAAGCATTTCAAGAAGGCATGTTTACTGAAACTTCAAAAAATACAGTAATGGCAGTTGATGATGTCTCTTTCAGTATAAAAGAAGGAGAGTCGTTTGGGTTAGTTGGAGAGAGTGGTAGTGGAAAATCAACTATTGCTAAAATGATTGTTAATCTGTTTAAACCATCATCTGGAGAAATATTTTTTGACAATGTTTGTATAACAAAGATAAAAAAGAATAGCGAAATGATGAATTTTAGAAAACAAATTCAAATGATTTTTCAAGATCCTTACTCTTCACTTAATGGTAGGTTAAAAGTAAAAGATATTATTGCAGAGCCAATTAAACTTCATAATCCAAAAATTACAAATGCAGACTTAGATAATTATATTAATGATTTACTTGAGTCAGTTGAGCTTTCTAAAAAATCATCAACAAGATATTCTCACGAATTTTCTGGTGGACAAAGACAAAGAATATCTATTGCACGGGCACTTGCTACACAACCTAGACTTCTTGTATGTGATGAACCAACTTCTGCTTTAGATGTAAGCATTCAAGCCCAAATATTGAATTTATTAAAAGACCTTCAAGAACAACTTAACTTGACAATATTATTTATTAGCCATGATTTACCAGTTGTTCGTCAGATGTGTGATAGAATTGGAGTTCTTAGAAATGGAAAATTATGTGAAGTTTCGGATACAGAGAAATTGTTCTTAGAGCCTAAGCACGAATATTCAAAAGAACTTTTGCGACTAATGCCTAAAATTGAGTCTATTTATAATTAGTATCTAGTAGACCTAAAACGATCATCATTAGTAAGCATATTTTAACAATTATTTTGCAATATCTATTATAGATTGTATTATAGATTTTCTAAAATTATTGGTTATGAGCGATAAAGATAAAGTTTTTATATTTGATACTACAATGCGTGATGGTGAGCAATCACCGGGGGCATCAATGAGTCTTGAGGAAAAAATTCAAATAGCAAGAATTTTTGATGAATTAGGCATAGATATTATTGAAGCTGGATTTCCAATTGCTTCTCCTGGTGACTTTGAAGCTGTTACCGCAATCAGTAAAATTTTAAAAAACTCAATTCCATGTGGACTATCAAGAGCAAGCAAAAAAGATATAGACGCATGTTACGAAGCATTAAAATCAGCTCCAAGGTTTAGAATTCACACCTTCATTTCAACAAGTCCACTGCATATGAAATTTAAGTTAAATAAATCTCCCGAGCAAGTTATTGAAGCAATAAAAGAAAGCGTAACTTACGCAAGAAATCTTACAGATGATGTTGAATGGTCATGTGAAGACGGAACAAGAACTGAGATGGATTTTATGTGTAAAATAGTTGAAACAGCAATTAGCAGTGGTGCAACAACAATAAATATTCCAGATACTGTTGGATATACTATCCCTTCAGAATTTAATAAAATTATAACAACATTAAAAAATAAAGTTCCAAATATTGAAAAAGCTATTTTATCTGTTCATTGTCATAATGATTTAGGGCTTGCTGTAGCAAATTCTTTAGCTGGTGTTTCAGCTGGTGCAAGACAGGTTGAGTGTACAATTAATGGAATAGGTGAAAGAGCGGGCAACGCTGCACTTGAAGAAATTGTTATGGCAATAAGAACAAGAAATGATTTGATGCCTTATACAACTGGAATTAAAACAGAATTATTAAGCAAAGCTTCAAAAATTGTCTCTAATGCAACTTTTCCAGTACAATTTAATAAAGCAATTGTTGGAAAGAATGCCTTTGCTCATGAAGCGGGTATTCACCAAGATGGAATGCTTAAAAATAGAGAAACATATGAAATTATGACACCAGAAAGTGTTGGAGTTAAAAAAACTTCATTAGTAATGGGAAAACATTCTGGAAGACATGCATTTAAAGAAAAATTAAATGATCTAGGATATGCAGATATTACAGATGATATAATTCAAACTGCATTTGGTAAATTTAAGATTTTAGCTGATAAGAAAAAACATGTTTACGATGATGATATTGCAGCTTTAGTTGATGAAAGTATGATTTTAGATAAACATGTAATTAATTTGAAGTCATTAAAAGTTTTTGCAGGAACTGGTGAACCACAAAAAGCAGAAATGACTCTTGATGTTTATGGTGAAGTTAAATCAACGTCAGAAACAGGAGATGGCCCTGTAGATGCTATCTTTAAATGTATAAAAATTTTATACCCACACGATGTAAAATTACAATTGTATCAAGTTCATGCCGTTACAGAGGGAACCGATGCACAAGCTACAGTAAGCGTTAGAATTGAAGAAGATGGAAAAACTACAGTAGGTCAAGCAGCTGACACAGATACATTAGTAGCTTCAGCCAATGCGTATTTAGGTGCTTTAAATAAAATGATAATAAAAAGAAAAAAAACTGCTCCAATAGAGCATGAAACTCAGAAAATGAAGGGAATATAAGAATGGCTAATTGGTTTAAAAACATAACAAACATTTGGAGTCAAGACATGGCAATTGATCTTGGTACAGCTAACACACTTGTTGTACTTAAAGGACAAGGTGTAGTTCTTAATGAACCATCAGTAGTTGCGATAGTGGAAAACATGGGAAAAAAAACTGTGTTAGCTGTTGGTGATGAAGCAAAAACAATGCTTGGAAGAACTCCTGGCAATATTAGTGCTATCAGACCGTTAAGAGATGGTGTGATTGCTGACTTTATTGTGACTGAAGAAATGATTAAGCATTTTATCAAAAAAGTACATAAAAATAAAACTTTTGCAAATCCTAGAATTTTAATTTGTGTTCCAACTGGATCTACTCCAGTTGAAAGAAAAGCAATTCAAGACAGTGCATTAGCAGCAGGTGCAAGAAGAGTTCAGCTAATCGAAGAACCAATAGCAGCAGCAATTGGAGCGGGTCTCCCAATCTCAGAAGCCACAGGATCAATGGTTGTAGATATTGGTGGAGGTACTACAGAGATAGCAGTTATGTCATTAGGAGGTCTTGTTTACTCAAAATCATTAAGAGTTGCAGGTGATGCAATGGATTCTGCTTTAGTTAACTATATGAGAAAAGAATACAATCTTATGATTGGTGATAGTACTGCTGAAAAAATTAAAAAAGAAATTGGTACGGCAATTCCATCAAATAGCAATACTTACGCAGTAAAAGGTAGAGATCTAAGGTCGGGAACACCTAAGGAGGTGAATATTACTGAAGAAGATACAGCAGAAGCCTTAAATGATATTTTAAAAGAAATGGTAAATGGCATAAAGGATGCATTAGAAAATACTCCACCTGAACTATCTGCTGATTTAGTAGACATGGGATTAACTCTAACAGGTGGTGGGGCATTACTTAAAAATATTGATAAAAGGTTTTCTAAAGAAACAGGATTACCCGTGCATGTTGCTGACGATCCTTTAGCATGTGTAGCAATAGGCACAGGAAAAGCTTTAGATCAAGAAGAGACTTTTTCTACCATGTTATCTGAATATTAAGAATAATGGAATCAAGCAGAGACGATTTTGTAATAGCAATAAGATCTGCTCTATTAAAAAAAGGAACTCAACAAAGATTTTCACTATTAGGCTTAATTTTTTTTTCTATAATTTTTCTGGTTTTAGGTAGTTTAAATTTTAAAGTTATAAATTATATAAAAATAGGTATTAACGAAATAGTTTATAGATCTTCTTTTATAGTTTCTGCTCCAGAAAATTTTATAAAAAATAATTATCTTATAGTTCAAAATCATCTAAATCTTTATAAAGTAAATGAAAAAAATAAATCAGAATTAGCAAGTTTAAAAGCCAAAGACCTTTTGAATGAATTTATAATTTTAGAAAATAAAAAATTAAAAAAAATAATTGATGATTATTTAGTTAAATCGAACACTATAATTGCAAAAGTTTTAAGTGATAAAGGCAGTCCATTTTTAAGATCGGTCATCATTAATAAAGGTAGCAAGCATAAAATTAACCTTGGCATGGTAGTTATGGATGGAGAATATCTTGTTGGAAAGGTAGTGGAGGCCAATTATCTTTCATCAAGAGTATTGTTGCTTTCAGATCTGAACAGTAAAATACCAGTTATTATTGAGCCAAATTCAGTGTTTTCGATACTATCTGGAACAGGTGAGAATAATGGAATTATTCAATACAGTAAAAAATATAAAAATATTAAAAATGGTTCTATTATTTACACTTCAGGAGTAGGTAGTTTATTTAAAGCTGGGATACCAGTAGGTAGAATCAATACAAGTAAGCTTAAAGAAATTCAGAACGGAAAAAATTCAGAAGAAAAGAAAGTTGAGTTCTTTTCAGATTTTTCTCAATTAAGATTTGTAAAAGTTCTTTCATTTAAAAAAAGTGAGGATGAATGACGGAATTAAAGAATAAAAGTATTGTTAGAAAGGCACTATCAAGTATGCCAATAATTTTACTTTATATGTCAGTTTTAAATGATTATGACTTCAATTATATGGGATTAAAATATTTTTCATTTAATTTTTCATATATTTTGATATTTTATTATAGCTTAAAAAAAAGTGTAAGTTTAGGATATATCTACATTTTTATAGCAGGCTTATTTAACGATGTTGTTCTAGGAACCCCAATTGGCCTAAGTAGTTTAATGTATTTGGTACTTTGTGGTGCTGCTGCCTACCTTAGAAATATTACTTTAAGACCAAGCTTAATTAAAGACTCAATTTTTTTTCTTATAACAATATTAATTATAAATTCATTACTATTTATGATTTTAAGTTTTATTTTTGATTTTAAATTAGATTATTCTGAACAAGTAATAAATATCATATGGACATTTTTATTATATTTTCTATTTTCAAATTTATTCGATTTTTTTGGAAATTACTTTGTAGGTAGGAATAATGCTGGGTGAAAACTTTGGTGTAAAGAAAATACAAACCATTAATAGAAGAATGTTCATTATTAGTGCTGCTAAAATTATTGTATTTACTGGAATAATAGCCAAATTATTTTCATTACAAATTACAGAAAACAAAAAATACTTAACTCTTTCTGATAAAAACAGACTACGTGAATGGAGATTGCCACCAATTAGAGGTGAGTTTTTAGATTATTTTGGAAATGTTGTTGCTGGAAACCTAAAAGTATATCAATTACATGTTATTCCAGAAGAGGTAGAAGATTTTAAATATTTAATGGTTAGATTAAAAGAAATTTTAAAAATTAGTAATAATGAATTTAAGAAAATTATAAAACAAAAAAATAATCAAAAATCATGGGAAACTTTAATCATTTCTAAGAATTTAACTTGGGAACAGTTTACAAAAGTCAATTATTTTTTACACGATTTAGTAGGAGCAAAGCCAGTTCTATCAGTTTCTCGCAACTACCCATTTGATGAAAATTATACACACATTTTGGGTTACGTAAGTGAGGCTAGTAAGAAAGATATTTTAAACAATGACATGATAAAAGCTAAACATGTACCAGGTCTTAAAGTAGGAAAAACCGGTTTAGAAAAAAAATTTGAGAATGAATTAATAGGCACTAATGGCATCCAAAGATATGAAGTTAATGCCTATGGAAAAAGAATTAGTCAGCTTGATCATACAGATGGACTAAATGGCAAAACAATCCAACTAACAATTGATACGGAAGTTCAGAAGTTTTGTAATGAACTTTTAAAAGAAGTAGCTGGCTCAATAAGTGTAATGGATATTTATACGGGTGAAATAGTTGCTATGCAATCGTCTCCATCATTTAACCCCAACTTATTTCTTTTTGGAATTAACCAAGATGATTGGCAATTAATTAGAAATAACCCATTAAAACCATTGGTTAATAAAACTTTATCAGGCTTATACTCACCAGGTTCAACATTTAAACCAATGGTAGCACTATCTGCTCTAGAAAATGGGATTATTGATGAAAATTTTAAAGTTAACTGTACAGGAAAAACTGAAATGTATGGACAAACTTATCACTGCTGGAAAAAAAAAGGTCATGGTGTCGTAAATTTAAAAAATGCAATGAAGCAGTCATGTGATACTTATTTTTATGAAATTGCAAGGAAGCTTGGTGTAGATCGTTTAAAAGAAACATCTTTAAAGTTTGGTCTTGGAGAAAAAGTTTTAAATGAAACATTTGAAAATGAGAAAAAAGGATTAATTCCTGATACTAAATGGAAAAAAAATAACTTGGGAAAAGGCTGGGTTATAGGTGAAACATTAATTACAGGTATTGGACAAGGTTATACTCAAACCACACCACTTCAATTATGTCAAATGACAGCTCAACTTGCAAATGGTGGTTTTAAAATTTACCCTAAAATAATAGTCAAAAAAAATGATAAAATAGCAGAAGACATTAGAATTATAATGAATGAAAATCGCAAACAACTAGATAGAAAAAATAATGGATTACAAGAGTCAACAGACCTTTTGGCATTTTTAAATAAAAAAGAATATGAACCTTTATTTAAAAATTCAAAAAATATAAAACTAGTTAGAGAAGCAATGTTTGCTTCAACCAACGAAGTTAGAGGAACATCTTACTCATCTAGAATTGATGATCCAAAGTATCAATTTGCTGGAAAGACAGGCACATCACAAGTTAAAAGAATTACAAAATTAGATAGAGAGCTTGATTTAAAAACATTTGAAATTCCCTATAATGAAAGAGATCACGCATTATATATAGCTTTTGGACCATACAAAAATCCGAGATATGCCTTAAGTATTGTTGTTGAGCATGGTGGATCTGGTAGTTCTGCTGCAGCACCTCTTGCAAAGAAACTTTTTAAGTTAATCATAGATCGACACGAAATTAGGGAAAAAACTAGAATTCAAAGAGCTATAAAAATATAAATGTTATACAACTCATTTAATACACAACAAACTTTTATTCAAAAATTAAAAAAAATTGATTATATTTTATTAATTTGTATTTTATTACTTGGTCTAGTTAGTGCATTAGCTATGTATTCAACAGATGGGGGAGAAATTTTATTTCATAGTAAAAGCCATATATCAAAGTTTTTAATTTTTTTCCCAATGATGATTTTTTTATCATTTCTTAATATAAAATTTTGGCATACCTTTGCTTATTTTTTTTATTTTATTATTTTACTTTTTTTAATATGGGCTGCTTTATATGGTGTCAAAGCTTCAGGATCTCAAAGATGGATAAATTTATATTTTATTAACTTGCAACCCTCTGAATTAATGAAGATTGCAATAATAGCATGTCTTGCAAAATATTATCATCGGATACAACTCAACCAAGTTAATTCAATAAAAACTATATCTATTGCCGTATTAATTTTAAGCCTACCAATTATGCTAGTTATAATTCAGCCAGATTTAGGAACCTCAATTTTAATAGGATTAAGCGGTATAGTTGTTATTTGGCTAGCTGGAGTGAATATTAAATATTTTATATATTCTTTAATATCTTTATTGATTTCAATGCCTTTTGCTATTTCATTTTTACAACCATATCAAAAATTAAGAATTTTAACATTTCTTAATCCTGATAGAGATCCTCTAGGTGCAGGGTATCAAATTATCCAATCTAAAATAGCAGTTGGGTCAGGTGGATTAACTGGTAAAGGGTTTTTAAAAGGTACTCAAAGTTATTTAGAATTTTTACCAGAAAAACATACAGATTTTATTTTCACACTATTTGCCGAAGAACATGGTTTTTTAGGTTCATTAGCTTTATTGTTAGTCTACATAATTATTATTTATAGAGTTTTAAAAATCGGAGCGATCTCAAGAAGTTATTTTGCTAAACTATTTTGTTATGGTTATGGATCTTCTATATTTTTTTATGTAACTGTAAATATGTGTATGGTTTTGGGTTTATTGCCTATAGTTGGATCTCCACTACCTATTATGTCTTATGGTGGATCTTCAATGCTAGCTACAATGATCGGATTTACAATTGTTATGAGTGCTAAGATTAATCACAAGCAACTAATAGCCTAAGTTTTAAAATCTTATTTGTCGAATTTGTCGCGAGAAAATTTATATTTAAGAATTATATAATACGATATGGAAAAAAAATTTAAAATTGGAATTGTAGGAGCTGGAATTCAAGGTATTTCCAATGCATTATTTTTACAAAAAAAAGGTTTTGATATAACAATTTTTGACAGAGATGAACCAGGTAGTCCTGCTGCATCTTATGGTAATGCGGGCCATTTTTCTCCATATGCATCTGTTCCAATAAATAGACCCGACGTTTTAACAGATGTTCCTGCTATGCTCTTAAGCTCAACGGGTCCACTTGCACTTAAGTGGAACTATGCTCCAAAAATGATACCTTGGTTTTTACAATTTATAAGAAACTGCACTACAAAAAGAATGATGCACACTGCTAAAAATATGCATCAGATTTTAGACTTAGCATTACCTGCTTATGATGAATTATTTGATGAAATTGATCTTGGTGGGCTTGTTGAAAGAAAAGGTATTTTATATATTTGGAATGACCAAAGCTTAAAAAGTAGAGAATTAGAAATTAAAGTTAGAAATGAACTAGCTGTTGACCAACAAGTAGTAACTCCAAAAGAAATTCATGATTTAGAGCCAAATCTAAGACCTATTTACCACGGTGGGGTTTATTATCAATATGGTAGACATGCCAGGAATCCTAAAAAGATACTTTTAAAACTTTATGATCTTTTTTTGAAAAAAGGTGGGAAGTTTTTAAAGATGAATATTGAAAAAATAAACTTTAATGATGAAAAACCGGTTATAAAAACAGAAACACAAAGCTTTATTTTTGATAAAATTGTTATTGCTTGCGGATCATTTTCAAAAAAATTAACAGATAATTTAGATGAAAGAATACCTCTTGATACTGAAAGAGGGTACCATGTTCATTTTAAAGATTGTGATCATCTTTTAAGTAGACCAGTAATTTTTCAAAATAGAGGATTTGGTATTACACCAATGGAACAAGGACTTAGAGTGGTAGGGACAGTTGAATTTGGTGGATTAGATAATCCCTTATCAAAATCAAGAGTTAAAAATTTAATTAATAATGCAAAATATATGATGGGTGACTTACCTGAACATGAAGATGAGTGGCTTGGTTTTAGGCCGACACTTCCCGATTACTTGCCCGTAATAGGACCATCAAAAAAATACAAAAATGTTTTTTATTGTTTTGGTCATCATCATTTAGGATGGACTTTAGGGCCAATTTCAGGGAAAATAATCTCAGGAATGATTGCTGAAGAAAATACAAACTTAGATTTGAAACCATATAGCTCCCTTAGGTTTAGCTAAGTGACAAATAAAAACAATATTGCTTATATTTTTTTATTTTTTGCAACTTTATTTTGGTCTGGAAATTTCTTAGTTGGAAAATTTGCTAGCCAATATCAAATACCACCTTTTTCATTAAATTTTTATAGGTGGCTTTTTGCTTGGATAATTTTAGCACCATTCACAATTCGGGAAATAATAAAAAAAAGAAACTACATTTTAGAAAACTATAAATATTTCATAATTTTGGGAATAACAAGTGTAACTATATTTAATTCAATTGTTTACTACTCATTAAATTTTACTCAAGTTATTAGTGGTGTATTAATGATATCAACAATACCGGTGATGATTATATTTATTTCATCAATTTTAAAAATAGAAAAAACTAATACTTTTCAAATATTAGGAGTTGCATGTTCTTTTATTGGAGTAGTCTTAATTATAACTAAAGCTAACCTTGGAATCTTATTAAATCTAGATTTTAATAAAGGTGATATTACAATGGTTTTTGGAATGTTGTCTTGGGCAACTTATTCTGCATTATTAAAAAAAAAAAAACACAAACTATCTCAATTAACATTGTTAGAAGTTGTAATCTCATTTGGTTTTATTTTTTTAATTCCAATTTATTTTATAGAATATCAAATGGGATATAGAATTGTTCTTAATCAAAACTTTTACATTATCTTATTTTATGTAGTTTTATTTCCAGGTCTCACTTCTTTTATTTTTTGGATAAAGGGAGTTTCTTTAATTGGAGCTAATAGATCGGGTGTTTTTCTACATATGATGCCTGTATTAAGTGCAATTATGGCAATGATTATTTTTAATGAAAAATTTATGTTTTATCATATGTTGGGTGCAATATTTATTTTAACAGGAATCCTTTTATCAAATAAAAAAATTAAAAATGCTTAAAGTTGCAATCTTAGATGACTATCAGAATATTTCTCATGAGTTTGTTGATCTAAAAAAATTATCTGGAAAATATGAATTTAAGATATTCAGCCAACCTTTTTTAGATGAGGCAGATGCTATAGAACAACTATCAGATTTTGAAGCTTTATTAATTATGAGAGAAAGAACCCCTATCACTAAAAACTTAATCGATAATTTAAATAGTCTTAAATATATAATAACAAGTGGCTCAAGAAATAAAGCTATAGACTTGGCTGCTGCTAAAAAAAGAAGAGTGATAGTTTGTGGAACAGAAATTAATTTTGCAGGTACCACTGAATTAACGTGGGGTTTAATTTTAGGTTTAGCAAGGAATTTTAAGGAAGAAATTGATAATATGTACCAAGGATATTGGCAATCAACTATTGGCTTTGAACTTAAAGGAAAAATTTTAGGATTAATTGGACTTGGTAGAGTTGGTTCTGAAGTTGCAAAAATTGGTAAAGCATTTGGTATGGAAGTTATGGCTTGGAGTGAAAATTTAAATTTAGACGCATGTAAAGAATTAGGTGTTTTGCCATGTAATAAAGAAGATTTGTTACAAAATTCTGATTTCCTTTCTATTCATGTGCAGGCTGGTGAAAGATATAAAGAATTAATAAAATTAAAAGACCTAGACATGATGAAGAAAACTGCTTTTTTAATTAATACTTCAAGAGGGTCAATTGTTAATGAAGATGATTTAATTATTGCACTATCAACAAATGTGATTGCAGGTGCAGGGCTTGATGTTTATGAAAAAGAACCTTTGCCAGAAGGCAATAAACTAAGATTCTTACCGAATGCATTGTTGATGCCTCATATTGGTTATGTAACTGATGAAAACTACAGCATGTTTTATACACAAATGATTGAAGGTCTAGAAGCTTGTGTTAATAAAAAACCAATCCGAGTTATCGAGTAAAATTTAAAATGTCATCAAACTCTTTGTTTTTTAAAGTTACTAGAAAATATGAAATACTTAAAAAGATATACCTTTGGTACAATGTTTATATAAGAAACTTCAGGTATCACTTTATTAATTCCCATAAAAATTCACAATTTGGTGAAGAAAAATTGATCTTTAAAAATTTTAAAGATGAATTTATAGGTACATTTTTAGATATTGGATGTTTTCATCCTACTCGAAATAACAATACATATAAAATGTATAAAAGAGGATGGAGAGGTATTAATATTGATCTAAACCCTCTTTCAATAGATTTGTTTAATCTCGCAAGATCGGAAGATATTAATATATGCACAGCCATATCTGATAAAAATTCAACGACAGATCTATTTTTTATAGGTGATCTTGATACAAAAAATACAATTGAAGTAAATCAAAAGAAATTTCTAAAAAAAAATTTCTCTATAACAAAATTTGATAATAAAAAAAAAGAATTAAAACTAAAAAATTAAATGACATATTAAAGAAATATAAATTTTTTGATATAGACTTTATGAATATAGATATTGAAGGACATGAATTGAAAGTTTTAAAATCAATAAATTTTAAAAAATATAAGATTAAATTAATATGTATTGAAATTAACGATTATTATAATACATGGTCTAAAATGAACAATAAAAAAATTTTTAGTTTTTTAAAGAAAAAAGGTTATATTCAAAAAAATAAAACATCTGTAAATTATATATTTAAAAAAAATAATTAGAATATGTCAAAAAAAATTAATTCAAACTTGACTGCAGAACAAAAATTAATTTTATTTGAGGATGGCACTGAAATGCCAGGTACTAGCGAGTTAAACAACGAGAAGAGAGAAGGCAGTTATCATTGCACTAATTGTGGTGAAAAATTATTTGATTCAAATGCAAAATATGAAAGTGGTTCTGGCTGGCCTTCATTTTATCAATCACTTCCAGACGCTTTTGAAACTAAAACAGATACTTTATTAGGATACGAAAGAGTTGAGTATCATTGCAAAAAATGTGGTGGACATCATGGGCATATTTTTGAAGATGGACCCAACCCTACTGGAAAAAGATATTGTAATAATGGGGTTTGTTTAATTTTTAAACCAAAATAAGCTAATTTTCATAGTAATTGTTATTTTAATAAATCTTGTAGTTTATTTTCTTTTTCTAGAGCTCTAACATCATCGTAACCACCCATGTGTTGATCATCAAAGAAAATTTGTGGAATTGTTCTTTTACCATTAGCTTTTGTAATCATTTCATCCATTGCACCCTCAGCTGTTGCAATATTAATCTCTTTATATTCGACATTGTTTCTACTTAATAATCTTTTTGCTGCATCACAAAAATTACAAAGTGGTCCTGTATAAATAGTTACTAATTTCATATCTTATAAATAATCATTCTTTTTAATTTTACTAGTAATTTCTTTTCTCGAGTATTCAAATTTCTTTTTATGTTTAATGCTTTTTTGATTAACTCTTTTTCTCCACAATCTAAAAGAAACAGGCTTTATAGATCGTCTCATAATCTTAATTACTTCACCTTCTGTTTTTCCAGTCTTTTTTTCAATTTCCTCAAAAGTAATACGATCTGCCCAAGCAGCCCAGATGATCCAGTCAGGATCTGATATATGGGGTTCTGGGTTTTTAACTCTAGTTATTGGGGTGTGACCTTTTTTTTTCATAAATCCTTTATTTTCATTATATTTGAAAAAAATGATTAATGCATTTTATTTAAGCTCATGGTATTATGAAATCTAGATAGTCCATCTTAGCCATCTTTAGCTCCCGGTTTTTTTGGACTATCCTTAAACTTTAAAATGCTCCCTTTAAATTATTTCCTTTTTTTACAGATAATTTTATTTCTATTTATTACTCCAGGCACACCTAGAATTGTCATTATTTCTTATTCAATGAATTATGGAGTTCAAAAATGTATTTGGACAGCACTTGGAGATATTACTGCAAATTTTATTCAAGCAACTTTAGTAATTTTTGTTCTTGGATCTTTTTTTATTGATAATCCAAATTTTTTAAATACTTTTAAGTGGATTGGAATCGCCTATCTACTTTATCTTGCCTACGATCTCTATAAATCAAGACCAAAAGACGTAAGTTCAGGAAATATTTCATCAAAAAATTTTTTTTCTTTTTTTAAAGATGGTTTTTTAGTTGCAGGAACAAGTCCTAAGGCTTGGATGTTCTTTCCATTAATCTTTCCACAGTTTATTGACTTTAATTCGAATTATATTGTTCAATTTTTTATTTTGATCACAACGTATGTGGTATTAGATTTTTTGTCTCTAGTTGCTTACGCAGTACTTGCTAGAAAATTAATTGTATGGATAAAAACGAATCCGAAAACAATTAATACAATTTCAGCATGCGTTTTAATATTTATTGCATTAATTATTGCTTTTATTCAAAAGTATTAAATTACAATTTTTATTTAAGAATTGTTTGTTTTATAAATAAAGAATTTAATTTATCATCAAGTTTGTTTTAAAAAAAAATGAAAAAAATATTATGCAAGGTTTTTTGTCAAACATGAGGATAAAAGTGACTCTTATTTAAGAAAAGCATACACTAATATGGATCTTCATACTGATGGAGCTTATGTCAAAGAAATGACTAACTGGTTACTTATGACTAAAATTAAAGAATAAAATGTTGAAGGTGGAGAAACAGCAATGCTGCATCTAGACGACTGGGAACATTGTAATAATTTATTTAATGATCCGGTTGGTAAACAAAGTTTTATTTGGGGCTCTCCTAAAAGTAAAAATATAGAATATAAAGTGGAACATCCTTTTTTTTCAACAGATGAAGAAGGCAGGCCACACATTTCATATATCGATCAATTTCCTGAACCAATAAGGATGGAGCAAGGTATATTTTTGCAAAATCTTTTAGATGGACTCGAGGAGAGTAAAAATAAAATAATAATTAAGCTTCCGGTAGGCTTTTAAATTATTATAAATAATCACTTTTGGCTACATGGAAGAAAACCATTTAGAGAAAATAAGAAACTAAGTAGAGAGCTTTTAAGAATCAGAGGTGTTTTTTCAAAATTAATTGATTCTCATACAATTTTTTAAACTAGAAGTTGATAATATTTGAATTTATATTTTTTTTTAAAGAAGATAAATTATTGCCATTTTTACTGACTTTTTTAGTTGCAATAATGCAACAAATTTAAAAAAACGTTATTGTTAGTATAAAAAGTATTTAATTGATTGCCTCATTTAGTATAACTACTCCATATTAATATAACGATAACAATAAAGGCCTAATAATATGAATAAATTAATGACAACAGTTGCTGCAATATCTCTTGCTGCCATGACTGCGTCTGCTAACTCTTCTGAGTTTAGAGCTGGTGCGATCTTAAATGGTGCTGCTGATTACGCAACAGCTACAGAAACATTGAAGGATAGTGGAAGAAGACACACTCAAGAAGCTGTTTTAGCTCATAACTATTTCTCAGTATTTGCTGAATTTGCAATTGATGCTGGTAACGGAATAGCTTTTGGAATTGAGTACGCTCCAGAATCAATCGAGCTAGAAGCTGAAACAAGAGTTTTAGATCAAGATGCTAGACTTGGTGGTGGAACTAACGACGATGGAACACAAACAATCGATGGACAGGTTTCTGACCTATTAACTGTTTACGTATCTGTGCCACTTGGTGCAACAGGTGCTTATGCTAGATTAGGTTACAATACAGCTACCTTAGATACTAGAGAAACTCTTACTACTGGATCTACATATTCAAGTGTTGATATGACTGGAACTCAGTTAGGAGTTGGTTACATGGGTAACATTGGTGAAAGAGCTTTCTATAGAATAGAAGGTAATTACAATGCATGGGAAGATATAGCTGTAAATGGTTCTGAAGTTGGTGGAACTGCTGGTTCTTTCAATAAAATCGATGCTAAAATAACTGGTGCTTCTGCAAGATTAGCAGTTGGTATGGCATTTTAGTATTACTTAATTATTTTAAAAAAGCCCTCTTAGGAGGGCTTTTTTTTTGCCTAAAATAAAAATCATTATTGTTATACTATTAAAATATGAAATTAGGATTCATTGGAACAGGAAAGATTGCATCTTCAGTAATAACAGGAATCTTTAGTTCAAAAATAACTTTTATAAAGATACTAATTTCTTCAAGAAATAAACTAATTGCAACAAAGCTTAAAAAAAAATTTACGAAAATAATTATAGCAAAAAATAACCAAGAAATAGTTGATAATTGTGATTGGGTTTTTTTATCAATTACACCATCAGTAGGGCAAAAAATTATTAAAGAACTTAAATTTAAGTCTACACAAACTATTATTAGCTTTATATCTACAATTACTTTAATGGATTTAAAAAAAGCTATTAAAGTTAAAGCAAAAATTATAAGAGCAATACCTTTACCCCCGATTTCATTGAAAAAAGGGCCAGTACCTATCTGCCCTCCTAACAAAAAAGTTAAAAATTTTTTTAATAAGATAGGAACAACAGTTGAAATTAAAAATGAAAAATCTTCAATTAATTTCTGGTCTGCATCAGGAATGATGGCTTCTTTTTATGAATTGTTAAGAGTGATGACTGACTGGTTGGTAAAAAGAGGAGTTAAAAGAGATATTGCGCAAAAATATGTAACCTCTTTATTTCTAGCACTATCAGAAGACGCAGTGTTTAATTCAAAGAAAGATTTGAAACATTTAGTAAAAGAATCTCAAACTCCTAAAGGATTAAATGAGCAAGGTGTGAAAGAATTAACAAAAGCTGGTTTTTATAAATCTTTTGAAAAGACACTCAACAATATACATAAAAGGTTAAATAAATAAAATTTCATGGATCAACAACAGAATATTTTACAAATTGAAAATTTATCAAAATATTTTGGAGGTTTAGCAGCAGTTTTAGATTGCTCTTTAAAAATTAAAAAAGGATCTATTACAGGTATTATAGGACCTAATGGATCAGGCAAAACTACCTTATTCAATTTAATTGCTGGAAATTTAAAATCTTCTCAAGGAAAAGTATTATTTAATGATGAAGATGTAACTGACGTTCCATCATATGAATTATTTTCTAAAGGTATTTTAAGAACATTTCAAATAGCACATGAGTTTACTAATCTTTCTGTACTTGAAAATTTGATGATGGTACCAGCAAATCAATCAGGTGAAAATCTAATGACAGCTTTACTAAAACCTACTTTAGTTAGAACAGAAGAGTTAGCTGTAAAACAAAAGGCTCAAGATGTGGTTGATTTTTTAAATCTTACTCATTTAAAAAACGAATTAGCTGGAAATTTATCAGGTGGTCAAAAAAAATTATTAGAACTTGGAAGAACAATGATGGTTGATGCTAAATTAGTATTACTTGATGAAGTAGGAGCAGGAGTTAATAGAACGCTACTTAAAGATCTTGGTACTGCAATTCTTAAATTGAATAAGGAAGAAGGATATACATTTTGTATGATTGAACATGATATGGAATTTATAAGCAGGCTATGTAACCCAGTTATTGTTATGGCAGAAGGTTCAGTTTTATTTGAAGGAACTGCTGAGGATGCAAAGAAAGATGAAAAAGTTATCGAAAGTTATTTAGGTAGAGGATCAAAGCTAAAGGATGAAAACTAATGGCTTTTTTTGAAGGTCTAAAAATGACAGGTGGTTATGGAAATGGACCTGATATTATTAACTCTTGTTCAGTTGATGTGAATAGAGGTGAAATAGTTTCTATACTTGGACCTAATGGAGCGGGCAAATCAACAGCAATGAAAGCTCTACTAGGACTTTTAAATTTAAAATCAGGCTCTGTTATAATTGATGGTAAAAATATTTCAAAACTTTCTCCACAGGATAGAGTGAAAGAAGGTATTTCATTTGTACCACAAACTAAAAATGTATTCTCTGGAATGAGTGTTGAAGAAAATTTAGAGATGGGAGCTTATTTAAGAGAAGATAGTTATCAAAATATTATAGAAGAAATTTATGAATTATTTCCAATACTTAGAGAAAAAAGAAATCAATTAGTTGGAGAATTATCTGGAGGTCAAAGACAGCAGGTAGCTCTTGGTAGAGCATTAATGATAAAACCATCTGTGTTAATGTTAGATGAGCCTACTGCTGGAGTTTCCCCCATAGTAATGGATGAATTATTTGATCATATAATTAAAGTGAAAAGAACCAATGTTGCAATTTTAATGGTTGAACAAAATGCTAAGCAAGCACTTAATATTTCTGATCGAGGATATGTATTAGTTACAGGTGAAAATAAATACTCAGGAACAGGAAAAGAATTATTAAATGACCCAAGAGTAAGAAGCTCTTTTTTAGGTGGATAATATGGAATTTTTAAACGCAATTATATTATTATTAAATTACATTTTTATGCCAGCACTTACATATGGCTCACAACTAGCGCTCGGTGCAATATTTGTTACTTTAATTTATGGAATTTTAAGATTTGCTAATTTTGCAACTGGAGACATGATGGCTTTTGGTACAATGGTTACTATTTTAATTACTTGGTACTTTCAATCAATTGGTATTTCTTTAGGTGTTTTACCAACAGCTCTTATTGCTATCCCTTTTGCTATAATTTTTATGATTGGTTATATGCTCTTTATAGATAAATTTGTATTTAGATATTATAGAGTTCAAAAAAGCCCACCAGTTCAGCTTGCAATGGTTAGTATTGGTGTAATGTTTGTAACTCAAGCTGTAGTAAGAATAATAATTGGGCCTGCTGACAGAAGATTTTTCGATGGAGAAAAATTTATTATTAAAGCTGGTGAATTTAAAGAGATGACAGGACTTAATGAAGGTTTGGCTATTAAATCTAGTCAGGTTATAACAATATTTGTAACACTTTTATTAGTTTCAATTTTATTTTGGTTTTTAAATAAGACTAAAACAGGAAAAAGCATGCGTGCTTACTCAGACAACGAAGACTTAGCTTTATTATCTGGGATAGATCCAAAAAGAGTAGTTATGATTACTTGGATTATAGCTGGTATTTTAGCAACTATTGGTGGTGCTTTGTATGGTTTGGACAAAAGTTTTAAACCATTTACCTACTTTAATAATATGCTACCAATTTTTGCTGCTGCAATTGTTGGAGGTATTGGAAACCCTTTTGGAGCATTTTTAGGTGGATATGTGATAGCTTTTTCAGAAATATTCCTCACTTATGCTTATAAAAAATTTTTTATGTACATTTTACCAGAAAGTATGGAGCCAGAAACATTAATGCAATTATTATCAACAGATTATAAGTTTGCCGTATCATTTTCTATACTGGTGATTGTCTTACTTTATAGACCAAATGGAATATTTAAAGGGAAAGTATTGTGAGAAAGTACCTAAACGTAATTACAGCATATACCATAATGATGGGTTTAATTATCTTAGTTGGAATATTTCAATCATGGAATGTTGCTCTATCAATTTTTAATATGTGTTTAATTTCTGCAGTGATGACCATGGGTGCAAATATTCAATGGGGATACGCAGGTCTAATTAATTTTGGTCTCATGGGTTATGCGGCATTGGGTGGATTGGCTGCAGTCTTAATATCAGCTGAGCCAGTGCAAGAAGCATGGGTTGCGGGGGGGTTTAATATTTTAATGTGTTTATGGTTAATAGTAGCTATGATATTTGCAATACGTTTTCTATTAAAAAATTTTGAAAAATCAAAATTTAGAACTTATGGTATTGCTGCAATTATTATTGCTGGAATTATTATTATAAGAATAACATCAGAGTCAAGTATTGAAGCTATTGAAAGTGTTAACCCTGCAACAACAGGGTTTCTTGGTGGATTAGGACTGCCAATTATGCTCTCTTGGATAGTAGGTGCCTTCTTTGCTGCAGGCCTAGCTTTTATAGTAGGTAAAGTTGCTCTAGGATTACGTGCTGATTATTTAGCTATTGCGACATTGCTTATATCAGAAATAGTCATAGCTATTATTAAACATGAAGATTGGTTAACACGTGGAGTTAAAAATGTAATTGGACTAGATCGACCAGTACCTTACGAAATTGAACTACAAACTAAAGAATGGTTTATAAATTTAGTTGCGAAATTTAATTCTGGCAAATTAGATTTAATCGCAAACATATTAAATAAACAAGTGGCTCTTAATCAATTAGTCATTGAAGGATCGTCAGTTTTTGTAAAACTTTGCTATTCAGGATTATTTTTAATTGTTGTAATAGCTTTATTAATAGTTACTCAAAAAGCTCTTTATTCTCCATGGGGAAGAATGATGCGAGCTATACGAGACAATGAAGAAGCAGCAAACGCTATGGGAAAAAATGTTGTTAAACAGCATTTGTTAATTTTTATTTTAGGCTCAGCTATTGTTGGAATAGCTGGCGCCATGTTAGTTACTCAAGATGGTTTGTTTACACCCGGTAGCTATAGACCAATGAGATATACTTTCTTGATTTGGGTTATGGTTATTGTTGGAGGAAGTGGTAATAATTTTGGAGCAATTTTAGGAGGTTTTGCAGTTTGGTTTTTATGGATTGAGGCTGCGCCAATAGCATTATTCTTAATTAATCTGTTTACAACAGGTTTAGCAGATACACATTCACTAAAGATTCATTTAATTGAAAGCGTTCCATACTTTAGATACTTAATGATGGGCATGGGTCTTTTATTGATCATGAGGTACCGACCAAAAGGTATACTTCCTGAGAAAATAGAAATAAAATAAAAACATTATGAAATATATTATACTTGGAGCTGCAGTGGCTTGGGCCATGTACATTGGTGATAAATATTTTTTTTAATGAATAAAAATTTATGGTTGTTGATTTTAAGTCAGGTTTTTGCTTTTACAGCAGCACCTGTAACAGTTTTTTTAAGTGGAATAATTGGCTCTCAATTTAGTCCAGTAAAATCTTTAGCAACTCTACCGATGGCCTTATCAATTGTAGGTATAGCTATTTTTGCAATTTTTGCAGCAAAGGTCATGAGTATAATTGGACGTAGAGCAGGCTTTATGTTTGCTTCTGTATTAAGTTCCTTGTCATCTATTTTAGCCGCTTATTCAATAATTAATGAAAGTTTTATTCTTTTTAATTTTTCATGTTTTTTACTGGGCGCTGGAGTAGCTTTTAGTCATCAATATCGTTTTGCAGCTGTTGAAACAGTAAAAAAAGATATGGCGCCTAAAGCAATATCAATAATATTATTAGCAGGAATAGGTTCAGCTTTTATAGGACCAAATGTTGCTAACATAACAAAGGATATTATAGCTGAACATTTATATGCTGGATCTTATATTGCGCTTGCAGCTTTAACTCTAACTTCAACAATTTTTTTATTATTTTATAAAGATGGGCATAAACCAAATAGTATTAACAAAAAAATCAAACGTAGTTATTTAGAGTTAATTTCTCAACCAAGATTTTTACAAGCTTTAGTGGCTTCAGCATTTGCTTATGCTGTGATGTCATTTTTAATGACTGCAACCCCAATAAGTATGCATGTAATGGAAAAAATAAGTTTAACTAAAACAGGGTTTGTAATTCAGCTTCACATCGCAGCAATGTTTTTACCATCACTAGTTACAGGTAATTTGATAAGAAAATTTGGTCACAGTAAAATAATGTATGCAGGTGTTGCCTTATTCCTAATAACAATTTTAACAAGCTTGTTTGAGCAAAACTTTGTTAATTACTTAATTGCTCTAATATTTTTAGGATTTGGCTGGAATTTTTTATTTATATCTGGAACAAGTTTATTAGTTTTATCTTATAGAGAAAATGAAAAATTTAAAGCACAAGGCTTTAATGATCTAATTGTTTACTCTATCCAAGCAATAGCAAGTTTATCAGCAGGAGTTTTCTTAACATTAACAAGCTGGAAAACAATGAATTTAATTTGTTTAATCTTTTTAACTATAATTATTTTATCAACATTAAGAGCAGATTTTAAAGAAAGAAGATAAGATGGATTTTTTATCCTATTTTCAACTTAGTTTAATAGAAATTTATTATGTAATTTTTATAGTATTTATTGCATCTATAATACGAGGCTTTAATGGTTTTGGTTTTTCTGCAATATGTATATCTGGCTTTTCTTTTATACTTCCAGCTATTGAAATAGTTCCAATCATCCTAGCGTTAGAGGTAGTTATTAGTATTTTTATGGTTCCATATATTTGGAACAAAATCGACTGGAGATTTGTTTTTAAAATATTATTAGGAATAATAATTGGATCTCCAATTGGCCTTTATTTATTGAAGTATTTAGATCCACAAATAACTCATTTATCTGTTTGTTTATTAATAATATTTTTTTCAATTTTATTAATGAAAGGATTTTCTAATCAAAAAATTAATAATAATTATGGAAAATTTTTTACTGGTATAATTTCTGGAGCACTAAATGGACTTACAACATTAGGTGGTATGCCAGTGGCACTTTTTTTATTAATTACAAGTATTCAGCCAGCGATAATAAGAGGTTCGTTGGCAGCTTTATTTTTTTTAACAGATATATACGTATTTGTTCTAAGTTTTTTTTCAGGAATTGTTGATGTGACAACAATTTATAGAATAATTCCATTAATTATAATTTTACCAATAGGAGTTTTTATTGGGAATAAATTTTTTGTTAAGAGTAAGGAAGAAACTTATAGAAAAGTTGTATTTTATTTCCTAATAATTATTTCAATTACTGGAATTTTAAAAATTATGAGTAATTTTTAAATAAAAAAAACCCTCAGCAATTTTCACTGCTAAGGGTTTTAAAATTAAGATATTAATTATCTTTGTTTTTTGTTTTTAAATTTTCCACCTTTGATTTCTTTTTCTAAGAAAGAACCTTCAGCTTCACCTACACTAGTAAAAGTAACTCCAGTTGCACCTTCGTAGTCAACTTTTTTACCTTTAGCTAGTAAGTCTAAACCTTTTTTAAGTTCACCTGGATAAATCTTAGTTCCAGGACCATTAGCAACATCCATTACATTTTTAGCAATAGAAGCTCTATCAGCTGATCCACCAGCTTGCATTGCAAGAACGATTAGAGCTGCTGCATCGTATGATTCACCTGTATAAGGCCCAGACGAGTCAATACCAGCAGCTTTTGCTACAGTTGTAAAAGTACCTGCTGTTTTTTTATTCATTGAACCAGGCATTGAACCAAAAGATTTATTTAAGTCTTTTCCAAAAGCTTCAGTTAATGAATCACCGATCATACCGTCAGATAAAATAAATTTATCAAATGCACCAGAGTCTAAAGAACCTTGTATAATTCCTTTTCCACCTTGGTCTAGGTAGCCGATTACAGCTATTGCATCACCACCTGCTGCAGCTAAAGTAGCTACTTCAGATGAGTAATCTGCTTTTCCATCTTCGTGAGCAGAAACAGTTGTTACTTTAATGCCATGAGCCTCTACTGCTGCTTTGTAAACATCAGCTAAACCTTTTCCATAGTCATTATTTGTGTAAGTAATAGCAACACTCTTAATTCTTCTATCCTTTGTAATATTAGCTAAAACTTGTCCACCTCTAGCATCAGAAGGAGCTGTTCTGAAAAAGAACCCTTTATCATCTAAACTTGTAAGTCCTGGTGATGTTGCAGATGGTGAAATCATAACTACACCATTTGGAACAGCAACGTTTGACGCAATAGCACCAGTTACACCTGAACAGTCAGCACCCATAATAGCCGCTACACCTTGTGCAATAACACCTTCAGCTGCTGTAGTTGCTGCCGCTGAGTCAACACAAGTTGAATCTGCTCTTACTACTGAAATAGTTTCTCCACCTAGTAGTGAACCTGAATCAGAAGCTTCTTTAAAAGCAAGTTCCGCAGATGCAGCCATAGCTGGTGTTAGAGATTCAATAGGACCAGTAAATCCTAATATGATTCCCATTTTAACCTCTGCGAATGTACTCGTTGTAAATGTTGAAACGAATATAAATGCAGCAATAAATAGTTTTTTCATTATTTTCCTCTTTGATTGTTAACAATTTATAAAAAGATGATTAAATTACGATTAATCTAAAAATTCAATGGGTAAATTATCTTATTTTACTGAGTAAAAAGACCGAACTTAGGACAATTATACTACCAATAAGGAACAAGATCGTTGGAATTTCTCCAAATATTAAAAAAGTTAGTCCGATCCCAAAAATTGGAAATAAAGAGTAAGAAGGAAAAATTTGACCAACAGTATAAAATTTATAGAGATAGAACATCAGTAAGTGAGCACCTAAAGAAACAACAATTGCTTGATAGGAAATTAACAACCAAGAGTTAAAATTAATAGATGAAATATTACTGAGTGTATCACCCTCAATAAAATAAGAGACTATTAATAAAATTGAAAAACCAAACAATCCTGTAAAAGCATTAGTTAAGCTTATGTCCAAGCTTCTTAGCTTTCTTGAATACACTTGAGCTAAACCAAAAGATAGAGCCATTAAACCCGCATAAAACAATCCTAAAAGATTATTAGTCAATTTTGGATCAAAAAATATTATTAAGATGCCAATAAATGAAGTAAAAATTAATATCCATTTTTTTGAACTTATATTTTCATCTAATATTATAGCGCTAGCTAAAATTCCAAAAGGAATTGCAAGTTGTGAGCCTACTATGACTGGAGATATAATTGATGAATAATAAAGTGATAAAGTCATAAATGAGTAGACCAAAACACCCATAGAAATAGAGAAAGCTATTAATGATGGGATATATTTTTTCTCTGGTATTTTAAATCTCCAAAAAGGTATTAATAAAATCAAAACCAATCCCATTCTAAGCGATGCCATTAGAATTGGAGGAACAGAGTCATTTAAGACTAATTTTGTTATAGGGAAAGCACTTCCATGAGCTACTGCTATAAAAAGTAAAATTAACAAATGTTTTAAAGGCAATCCATTATCCCATTGTAAATGGGTCAGTCATCGGTTTATCCGAAGAATTATACCATGTAGTTTTTATTCTCGTATATTCTTTAATAGACTCGATGCCAGCTTCTTTACCGTAACCACTATCTTTAATGCCTCCAAATGGCGCCATTGGTGAAATTAATCTATAAGTGTTTACAAATACTATTCCTGCTCTTACTGCTTTAGAAACCCTCATACCTCTTCCAAGGTTTGCTGTATAAACCCCCGAAGATAAACCATATTTGTTATCATTCATTTGTTTAATTGCTTCATCTTCAGTCTCAAATTTCATCACAGATAATACTGGACCAAATAATTCATTTTCAGCTGTAGGTAAATTGTGATTTTTACATTCAATTATTGTAGCTGGGAAATAATACCCTTTATTTGATATGCTAGATCTTTTTCCTCCACATCTAATCTTTCCACCTTGTTCAATAGTTGCTTTGATATTTTTTTCAATATTTTCTAATTGTTTAAAGCTATTTAAAGGGCCCATTTGAGTATCTTTATCCATAGGGGCTCCTAGTTTTATTTTCTCTGCTTTAGCTACTAATTTGTTTAAAAATTCATCATATATATCTGATTGAATATAAAGTCTTGATCCCGCAATACAACTTTGGCCGCTTGCACCAAAAATTCCAGCAGTAATTCCATTAAGTGCATTTTCTTGTTCGGCATCATTAAATACTACAACAGGACTTTTTCCACCAAGTTCTAAACTTACTTGAGATAAATTTTCAGCAGAATTTTTTACAATATGTTTTGCAGTTTCAGGACCACCTGTAAAAGCAATTCTTTCTACAAGATCGTGTGTAGTTAAAGCTTTACCACAAGGATCACCCAAACCAGTAATTACATTTACAACACCTTTAGGAAACCCAGATTTTTCAATTAATTTTGCAAATTCTAATAAAGTAACTGGAGCAAGTTCTGATGCCTTTATAACCACTGTATTTCCCATAGCTAAAGCAGGTGCAAGTTTTACTGCTGTTAATAACATTTGAGAATTCCATGGAATGATTGCAGCAATAACACCAATAGGTATTCTAGTTGTTGTTACTTGCATATCTGGTTTATCTATTGGAACAACAGTCCCTTCAACTTTATCTGCAAGCCCTGCAAAATAATCATAATATTCTGCTATATAATTAGCTTGTGATTTAGTTTCTCTAAAAATTTTTCCCGTATCTTTAGTTTCGATAGTACCAAGATGTTCAGCATTATCTCTTAATTGATTTGCTAGCGACCTTAAATATTTTGCTCTATCTCGAGGATGTAGGTTGGACCATGATTTTTCAAAAGCATTTTGTGCAGCCTTAACTGCTTTATCAACATCTTTCATACTTGCCCCTGGTACAGTTGCCCAAACTTCATTATTTTCTGGGTTTAAAGTTTCAATAGTTTTACCAGACTCAGAGTCAATCCATTGACCATCTATAAACATTTTAAATTTTTGAATTTTTGTCATTTAATTATTAATAAAATTTTTAAGATTTATATTAACATCATCTGCATACTCTATACTACAAAGATGTTTTCCATTACTTATCTTGGTAAAACTTGAATTTATTAAATCATTACATAAGGATTTTGACATTTCAACTGTTGAACCTGAGTCATCTGACCCTGTCATCACAAGAGTTTTAGTTTTTATACTTTTAATTATATTTATATCATCTTGATGATATGCAAATAATTTATAGGCTTTTAAGAAATTTAAATGATCTTCACCGTCTTTGGTCAAAATTTTTATAAATCGATCATAAATTTCTGGATGATCATTTAAATATTTATCAGTGAACCATCTTTTTAGTGCTTGTTTTGAAATAGGTTTATTCAACTTAGCTTGCTCAAATCTTTCTATAACTAAAGCCTTTTGTTCAGAACTTCTTTTGTATGTAGTTCCAAGCACTGTTAAAGTTTTTAATTTATCTTGGAATTTTGAAGCAAAGTCTAATGCTATCAATGAACCTAGAGAAAATCCAATGAGGTGAATTTTATCTACTTTTAAAAATTTTATTAAATCATCTAATTGGTTTGAAAAATCATCTAAAGTAATCTCTTCTTTATTAAAAGGAGTTTTTCCGTGACCTAACAAATCATAAGTAATTATTGAATTATTTTTTAAAGAATTAATTTGAGGTTCCCACATTTTATGATCTAACCCAACACCATGAATAAATACTAATGGGTCTGTGTTATTATCAACGAATAAATGATAATTTTGATTTGGATCAAAATTGTGAGGCATTAATTTATTTAGGGTCTAGTCCCATTTCCTTCATATCTTGATATCTGTCACCAGTTCTTGCATGTGCTCTGCCACTTGAGGCTCCACCGATAGCAATAACAATTTCATCATCAAAAGGAGCATCATGTATAGTAAATTCATGAGTTAGATAATAAGGTCTTAAACCAGAATCTGTTTTGTGCATCATTGGAATAGACATCTTTGATCCAGCAGGACCTCTTGTATTGGTAAAGCTTAAATAGGATGTTCCACCAACAGCATCTCTAAATTTATTTCCAAATCTTAATGTGTGAATAAATGCTGATGCATGTTCAATTTCTCCGTTAAGTCCAACAGTACCAGCTTTGCCATAGGCTAGAATTTTTTCAGGTGATCCAATCTCTTTTATAAGTTCTGGAACTAAAATATCACCCAACTTGGGAGCTAAATCCAAAATAATTGGTTTAAGATCTTCAACAAAACCTTTTCCGTACCATGGATTTTTAAAAACAGCTGCAACTGAAACAAGTAGAACAGGTTCTTTAGCTTCTTTACCTCCCTCAATAAAAGTTTTGTCTACAAATTTAGTAAACTTTCTAAGTTCAAGTTTCATTAGCTTGCTATTTCTATATTTGAATTATCTAAATTAATCTTGGGTATTACCTCATCATTAAACAGCTTTATACTTCTCATGCAATCGTCATGATCTATTCCAGGAAAATTAGACCAAACTTGAAGATTTTGTAAGTTTAACTCAGATTTTAATTCATTTATTTTATTTACAACATACTCAGGTGTTCCAAATAATAAATTTCTTTTATGTAGAAAGTCATAATTAAGTAAATCTAATTTATGTTTTGTCTCTGGCAATTCTTCACCTGGATCCATATGATTACCTAGACCTCTCCAGTGACAAACCCATTTCATATAGCTAATAATATGTTCACCAGCTAATTTTTCAGCTTCTTCCATAGTTTCTGCAACAAACATATCTCTAACCAAAGATACACCTTCCCCAAGTGGCACATCTCTATTTTCAACTTTAGATTTTGCATCTCTATAAATTTCAAATCTACCCTTTAAAGCTTTTACAGTTGGAATCCACATTATGGTATTTAATCCGTTTTGAGCAGCCCATTCAATTGATCTTGCTCCATCAACAACTTGCCATATAGGAGGATGAGGTTGTTGTTTTGGTTTTGGTACAATACTAATCTTTTTAATTTCATTAGTTTTTGTATCTAGAAATTCTTCACTAGGTGGACTCATATCGTGTTGCCAATTAAAACCAGGAGTAGGGTAGTTATAAAATTCACCCTTATGACTAAAAAATTTTTCAGTCCAAGCTTTTTTCATAATTGTTAAAGATTCATCAAACAACCTAAAATTTTTTGCCTGATCTTTTAGATCGGCTTCTTTGTTCATGTTGATAGCTTCTCTTCCATAAATTCCTCTTCCAATACCAACGTCAACTCTCCCCCCCGACAATTGATCTAATAAAGCTATGTCTTCTGCAAGACGTATAGGATTATGAAAAGTAATTACATTGCAAGCTTGACCAATTCTAATTTGTTTGGTTCTGGCTGCAGCATCAACACCCATCATTAATGGGTTAGTACAAGATTCCATTCCTTCATGATTAAAGTGATGTTCGGTATACCAAATTGATTCCCAATTATTTTCATCACAAAAAGTTGTGATTTCTTTAGTTTCGTTTAATAATTGATCGTATGGTTTATGATCCCAGTTTGTAGTGTTACAAAAATATCCAAATTTCATTCAAACCTCCTCAAATAATTAAATTTAAAGACGACTGATCCCACTTTCGTATTCTTTAGTACCGTTTAAACCTTAAGTAACGACGAGTTATGTACGCTTTTATTAAACTCTATTTTAACTAGACTCCTTATTCAATATATATTTAATCAAAATATTGCAGATAATTTATGAAATTAAACAAGGTTGAACCAAAATACATATCAAAATCCAATCCAAGAATTGGCCTTATAACACTTGGTAGCGATTTTAGAATTGAAAAAGATTTTAATAACGTGATTTATGGAAGAGATATTGATCTCTATGTAAATAGAATTCATTGTTATAATCCACTGACAAATGAAACTTTAGCAAAAATGTCAAATGACATTACAGAGGTTACAAAAGATATTTTACCAGATCAAAAAATAGATTGTGTAGCGTATGGCTGCACGTCTGGAACAGTTGCAGCTGGATATGATGTAATAAAAGAAAAAGTAAATTTGGCTAAACCAGAAACAAAAGTAACAACACCAATAACTGCAGCTATTAAAGCATTAAATAAATTAGACATTAATAAAATATCTATTTTTACACCTTATACAAAAACAATAAATGATTCTGTTGTTGGTTATTTTAAAAAAGAAAATATTAAAGTTAATTCTTTAACATATTTTGATATTGACTCTGATTTAGATATTGGAAAAGTTGATGAAGATCATTTATTTGATGTCTTATCAAAAATAGATCTTGAAGATAGTGAGGCGTTATTTGTTTCGTGTACAGCTTTACCAGTATTATCTATAATTGATAAATTAGAAAAAAAACTAAATAAAATTATTCTATCAAGTAATCAAACTTTAATCTGGGACTCGCTCAATGAAATTAATTATAAAGAAAAGATTGAAGGTTTTGGAAAATTATTTAATAGTTAAGCTATATGAATTTTAGTAAAGAAGAATACAAAGCCAGATTAAAAAAAGTTCAAAGCTCAATGCAAGAAAAAGGTATAGAGCTATTAATTTCAAGTGATACAGCAAATATGAACTATTTAACTGGCTATGATGCTTGGTCATTTTATTATGCTCAAGCTGTAATTGTGCATGTAAATGCTGATGAGCCATTATGCTGGGTTAGAAAACAAGATTCAGGTGGAGCTTATATAAAAACTTATTTAAAAAATGAAAATATTTTAGTTTATGATGAAAAATATATTCATACTTGGCCACTTCATCCTTATGATAATCTTGTAGAAATTATTAAAGAGAGAAAATGGGACAAACTTACAATAGGGTTAGAAATGGATAGTCATTACTTTACAGCTTATTGTTATGAAAAAATGAAACAAGGGCTACCAAATGTAAAACTAAAAGATTCTGAAAGATTAGTTAACTGGGCAAGAGTAGTTAAATCAAATGCTGAGATTGAACTTATGAAATCGGCAGCAATAATTTCACAGAAGGGAATGCAAGCGGCATTTGATGTAATAAACCCAGGTGTCAGGCAATGCGATGCCGTAGGAGAAATTCAAAAAGCATTATTTTATGGAACTCCAGAATTTGGGGGTGAGTATTCAAGTATTGCAACGCTACTTCCAACAGGAAAAGGTACTTCAGCATCACATTTAACAGCAACACAAGATAAGTTTATTGAGGGTGAGGCTACAATTATTGAACTTTCAGGGGTATATCAAAGGTACCATTGCCCAATGGCTAGAACAGTTTTACTTGGAAAGCCTGATCAAAAGAAAATTGACACTATGAATAAAACAAATGAAGCTCTTCAAGCTGGAATAGATGCTGCAAAACCTGGGCAAACAGCAAATGACGTTGCGCAAGCTTTTTGGAAAATTCTAGATAAATATGGAATAGAAAAAACCTCTAGAACTGGGTATTCAATAGGAATTGGTTATCCACCTGATTGGGGCGAACATACTTTAAATATATCAAAAGGTGATATGACTATTCTAGAGCCAAACGTTACTTTTCACATGATTGCAGTAATGCAATTTGGAGAGTGGGGTGTTGAAGCATCTGAAGCGATACGAATAACTGACAATGGGTGCGCGTTATTCTGTAATTTCCCAAAAGATTTACACGTTAAATAGTTGAAATAAAAAAACTTGATAAAAAACTCAACAAATGTTTTAAATCTAAAAAAAATTATGTCTAAAAATAATGAATTTGTTAAATTTGATAATGTAGACAAGAGCTATGATGGAAAAATCTTAGTTGTTAAGGGTTTACAGCTAGATATTGCTGAAGGTGAATTTGTAACAATGTTAGGACCCTCTGGTTCTGGTAAAACAACTTGTTTAATGATGTTAGCAGGTTTTGAGACGCCAACACATGGAGAAATTTATTTAGACGGTAATGCAATTTCAAATATTCCACCTCATAAAAGAGGTATCGGTATGGTTTTTCAAAACTATGCTTTGTTCCCTCATATGACAGTATATGAAAACTTAGCTTTTCCACTGAGAGTTAGAAAAATTCCAAAAGATGAAGCAGATAAAAAAATTGATAAAGCATTATCTATGGTGTCTCTTCAAGGCTTTGAAGCAAGAATGCCAATGCAATTATCTGGAGGACAACAACAACGTGTTGCGGTTGCAAGATCTTTAGTGTTTGATCCACAAGTAGTATTAATGGATGAACCACTTGGAGCTTTAGATAAAAATTTAAGAGAAAGTATGCAGTATGAAATTAAACATATTCATGAAAGTATTGGTGTAACAGTTGTATATGTAACTCATGATCAGACTGAAGCATTAACAATGTCAAGTCGTATTGCAGTATTCAATGATGGTAAAGTTCAGCAACTTTCAAGTCCAGATGAATTATATGAGAGACCTGTAAATTCATTTGTGGCAGAATTTATTGGTGAGAATAATACATTTGGTGGAACAGTTAGTGATATTTCAGGTGACACTTGTAAAGTTAAATTAAATAATGGTACTGAAATTTTAGCAAACCCAATTTCGGTTAAGGCTAAAGGAGAAAAAACAACAGTATCCTTAAGACCTGAACGAGCTTTGATTAACCCAAAAGATAAGATGGATAATAATCATAAGGGCAAAATAGAAGAAGTTATTTATCATGGTGACCATACAAGAGTTAGAATTAATCTATTAGGAAATGATCAATTCATCTTAAAAATTCCGAATAGCACATCTAATTTAGACATTAAATTGGGTAAAGATATTAATGTTGGCTGGAACATTAAAGACAGCAGAGCTTTAGATCCCAAATAAATTTTAAATAATAATCTTAATAAAATAAAGGCAAATTAGCCTTAATTGGCTGTTGACTCATTGAGCTGATATTGTTTTACTTTCACTTTATAAAATAACAAACGTTAACGTTAAATAGGAGAGAAAATGAAAAAATTAAGTAAATTATTACTTGCTCTATCTTTTGTACTTTCTATCACAACTTCAGCATTTGCAGTTACTGTAGTGTCTTGGGGTGGTGCTTATACTGAAAGTCAAAAGTTAGGTTATGGTGATCCTACTGCTAAAAAACTTGGAATACCTGTTAATTGGGTAGACTACACAGGTGGATTATCTGAAATTAAAGCTCAAAAAGAAGCTGGAAAAATCACTTGGGACATCATTGATGTGTACGCAAAAGACACTATCATTGGTTGTGACGAAGGTATTTTTGTTGAATTCGATTTCGACAAAGACTTTGCACCTGCTCCAGATGGAACTAAAGCTTCTGATGACTTCTTTACAGGCATGCCTTCAAAATGTGCAGTTGGAAACATCTTGTACTCTTGGAACTTTGCTTACAACAAGAACAACGTAAAAGGTACTCCAAAATCAGCAAAAGACTTTTTTAATACTAAAAAGTTTCCTGGTAAAAGAGCTATCTACAAAGGCGCAATGTCTAATTTAGAATTAGCTATGGCAGCAGGTACAAAAGCTGGCAAAGGTGGATCTAAGATCTATGACAAACTATCTAAAGATGGTGGAGTTGATGCAGCAGTTGCTAAAATCAAAGCACTATGTACAGATCCAAAAGGTGGATGTGTATTCTGGAATGCTGGAGCTCAGCCACCAGAATTATTAGCTAATGGTGAAGTTATTATGGCTACTGGTTGGAATGGTAGATTCTTCAATGCACAAATGGAAGGAACTCCAATTGTACAAGTATGGGACTCTCAAATTCTTGACTATGAGTATTTCGCTATGGTTAAAGGTGGACCTAACGATGCTAACGGTAAAGCTATGAAAGTTCTTAGAGAAATGACAAGTACTGAAGGTCTAGCAGGAAGTGCTAAGTATATTGCTTACGCTCCTTGGAGAAAATCTTCAATCGCTATCATGGAAGCAGGAGAGCCTTGGTTTAAAGATGGTAAGACTAACATGGTACCACATATGCCAACAGCACCCGCGAACACTAAATCATACATTCTTATGAACCCTGAATTCTGGGCAGATAACCAGGATGAAATTGGTGAAAAATGGGAAGCTATGAAAGCTGGTCTATAATTTAATTATAGATTAAACTTTTATTTTATTTAAAGGGCGGTTATTATATAGCCGCCCTTTTTTATTATGAGCACTGAACAAATTTTATCGTCTGACGGAATACCTTTAGAAATCAGTTTAAAAAAAGCTGAAAGAAAAAATAAAATGAGAGCCATGCTTCTTGTTGGTCCTTTATTTTTATTTCTTTTAATTACCTACATTGTTCCAATTGGAGACATGCTGTTTAGAAGTGTAGACGATCGTATGATCACAGAAAAGCTTCCAAATACTTTTAAAGCTTTAGAACAGTGGGATGGTAAAGAATTACCAGATGAAGAAGTTTATGAAGCATTTTATAATGACTTTTATCCTTTAGCTATGGCAAAAGAATCTGGAAAATTATATCAAAGACTAAACTATGAAAAGTCTGGCTTTAGTAGTGGGTTAAAAAAAACTAATAGAAAAATAAAAAAATTTGAAAAAAGCAATTTTAAAGAACAATTTATGGCGACCCATAAAATTTGGAATAATGTTGAATATTGGATAGCATTAAAAAATACAGCTCCTAATTGGTCTTATGTTAAGTATTTAAAAGGTGTTGATTTAAAATTAGATCAAGACAGAAATATAGTGCATGTAGCAGAAGATAGAAAAATTTATAAAACTTTATGGCTGAGAACCTTGAAAGTAGCTTTCTGGGTTACAATATTTTGTTTCATACTTTCTTATCCAATTGCCCACTTATTAGCTACACTACCAATGAAATACAGTAATTTATTGATGATTTGTGTATTATTACCATTCTGGACATCACTACTTGTAAGAACATCCAGTTGGATGGTTCTTTTACAACAACAAGGACCAATTAATGATTTTATAGTAATGTTAGGATTAACAGCAAATGATGCTCGTCCAGAATTAATGTATAATGTAGTTGGAACATTTGTGGCAATGACCCAAATTTTATTACCATTTATGGTTCTTCCTCTTTACAGTGTGATGAAAACTATATCCCCAAGTTTAATGAGAGCTGGGAAATCATTAGGTGGAACACCTTTTGTTGCATTTAGAAAAGTTTACTTTCCATTAACAGTTCCAGGAATAGGCGCTGGTTCTTTATTGGTGTTTATTTTAGCCATTGGTTATTATATTACACCTGCTTTAGTTGGTGGAGCTAGTGGATCATTAATTAGTAATACAATTGCTTACCATATGAAAAGTTCTCTGGACTGGGCTTTTGCCTCAGCATTAGGAGCAATGTTGCTCGTTGGTGTATTAGCTATTTATTGGATTTATAATAAGTTAGTAGGAATAGATAATATTAAATTAGGATAAATTATGTCACTACCAAGTTACACACCCTGGCACTATAAGATTTGGCATTACACATATTTAACTATATGTGGATTAGTATTTTTCTTTTTGATTGCACCGTTATTTGTAATACTTCCACTTTCATTTAATGCTGAGCAATACATCCATTTTTCAGCGGGAATGATAGCACTTGATCCAGATGCATTTTCATTAAGATGGTATGAAGACATGATATATGGAACTAAAAACCCATGGGGTCTTGCAGCAAAAAATAGTATTATCATTGCTTTCTTTGCAACTATTGGATCAACTATTCTTGGTACTGTAGCTGCATTAGGACTGAGCAGTAGACACATGCCATACAAAGCTGCATTTATGGCTGTATTAATTTCACCAATGATTGTTCCTCTTATTATTTCTGGAACAGCAATATTTTTCTTTATGGCTAAAGCGGGATTAGCTGCTACCTTTACAGGAATTGTTCTAGCTCATATTATTTTAGGGACACCATTTGTAGTAATAACAGTTACCGCAACTCTAACAGGGTTTGATCATAGTGTGACAAGAGCTGCTGCAAGTCTTGGAAGCAATCCTGTCAATACATTTATGAAAGTAACTTTACCATTAATTTTACCAGGTGTTATTTCGGGTGCATTATTTGCATTTGTAACTTCATTTGATGAAGTTGTAGTTGTGATGTTTTTAGCTGGACTTGAAAATACAACGATACCTATTCAAATGTGGGTGGGGCTTAGAGAACAATTGAGTCCAACCATTTTAGCTGTTGCAACCTGTTTGATCATTATGTCAACTTTAATTCTAGTGAGTGCAGAACTTTTGAGAAGACGTTCTGAGAGACTTAGAGGAATTAACAGATAGAATCATAGTTTCCAATTTCATGAATATTAAAAAAGTAGTAGTTATTGGCTCAGGAACCATGGGAAGTGGGATAGCAGCACATCTTTGTAATGCAAATATTCCTGTAACTTTATTAGATTTAAAAACAGAGATTAGTGAAAAAGCGAGAGATAGAATTCACAAATCAAGACCACCACTTTTGTTAGATAAATCCAAAATAAACAACATTAAAGTAGGAAATATTTTAGATAATTTTGATGAGGTTAAAGAGGCAGATTGGGTAGTAGAAGCTGTTGTTGAAAGAATAGATATCAAGCATGATATTTATGAAAAAATATTTAAGGAAAGAAAAAAAGGTGCAATAGTATCCTCAAATACCTCATCTATACCTATCAAGGTTTTATCTGAACATTTATCAGAAGAAGAAAAAAAAGTTTTCTGCATCACTCACTTTTTTAATCCAGTTAGATACATGGGATTATTAGAGATAGTTAAAAATGAAAATAATGATTTAGATAAAATAAATGCATTAAAAGATTTTTGCGAAACAAAACTTGGAAAAGGTGCAATTATTTGTAATGACACTCCAGGTTTTTTAGGAAACAGAATAGGTGTTTTTGCAATGCAAGTTGCAATGACTGAGGCTTTTAAAATGAAACTCAGTATAGAAGAAGCAGATGCTATTTTTGGGAGACCAATGGGTATACCAAAAACAGGTGTGTTTGGTCTTTATGACTTAATTGGTATCGATTTAATGGCAGATGTTTTAAAAAGTTTTATTAAAGAATTATCAGAAAATGATCCTTTCCAAATAGTTGCAAAAGAAATTCCTTTGGTAAAAACGTTAATTGAAACTGGGTATACAGGTAGAAAAGGTAAGGGAGGTTTTTACAGAATTAATAAAACTGGTGAAGTTAAAGTTATGGAAGCAATTAATCTTGAAACTGGAGAGTATTCAGCAAGTAAAAAAATTAATATCAAGTCAGATAAAGTAGATCTCAAAAAATTGATCTCAAGAGAAGATAGGTATGGTGAGTACTCTTGGTCTGTTATTTCTAAGATTATTAAATATGCTTCTTCTTTAGTTCCATCAATTACTAAAGACTTTAATGATATTGATGAAGCAATGAGGTTAGGTTTTAACTGGACTAAAGGTCCATTTGAAATGTTAGAAGAAATTGGAGTAGAAACTTTTTTTAATAAGATTGATAACTTTAAAGGAAATGCTTTTTTAGAAAATTTATCTCAAAATAGAAATCAAGATTTTTATGGATATAGACAAAAATATACTGACATTGAAACATTTGGAAAAGCAAAAAAGAAAGCACTAAGTGTTGATGGAAATAGCTCTGCACGGATATATAGATTTAATGATTATAATATTGTTGAGTTTACCACTAAAGCAAATGCTCTAGATTATGACTCAATGGATGCATTAAAAAAGGCAACAGACAAACCGTTGATTATAATAAATGAAAGTATGCAATTTTCTGCTGGAGTAAACTTGAGTTACACGATGGATTTTGCAAATAAGAATGATTTTAAATCTATAGAAAAATTTATTAGATATTTTCAAGAAACTTGCAAACACCTTAAATACTCTAATCATCCAGTTGTATCCGCACCATCCGGATTAACACTTGGTGGAGGATTTGAGGTTATGGTTCAAAGTAATTTTGTAGCCTCACATACAAATATTGTAGTTGGATTAGTGGAAACAATAGTTGGATTAATACCTGCTGGAGGAGGATGTAAGGAAATGTTAGCAAGATGGCTTGATACAGATGAAGCTAAAAATGATCCTCATTATGCCCCTCTTAAAGTATTTGATATTATTGGGTATGGAAAAACTGCTACTTCACCAGTTGAGGCAGAACCATTAAAATATTTAAAACCTGAAGATAAAAAAATAATGAACAGAAATAGTTTGCTTGAGGTTTCAAAAAAAATCTTAGATGACAATAAAGAATTTAAAGTCCCATCAGAGACGAAATTTAAACTACCAGGAAAAAAAGTTTTAGTAGAAATGAATAAAATTCTAGAAAAGCTTTACAATGAAAAAGTAATTCGTGAGCATGGTGTTACAGTTGCTAAGGAATTAGCACATGTCTTGAGTGGGGGAGACACAACTATTGATAAAACTTTATCGGAAGATGATTTATTTAAATTAGAATTAGATGCATTTATGAGATTAATCGAGACAAAAGAAACTCAAGATAGAATTAAACATACACTAGCAACAGGAAAACCTTTAATTAACTAATATCTTTCGTCTTCTTTTTTCTTTATCTCATTTTCTAATATTTCTTCTTTCTTTTCCTCTATCACTTCTTCTTTTTTAAATTCTATTATTTTTTCATTTTCTTCTTTTTCTCTAATTAGCTGGTCATTAAACTTTTTAAGCAATTCTTCTTCTTTTGCTATTTGTTCCTTATCAAATTTTCTTTCCCACTCTTTTATTCTCTCTTCTTCATCTTTAATTCTTTTCTCTTCAAGAATTCTAGCTTGAATTATTTTTTGTTCCTTTAAATTTTCTAATCTTATTTCTTCTTCTTTTAATTGTAATTCTTCTTGAATTTTTCTTTGATTCAGGTCATTTAATCTCAATTCCTTAAGTTCTTCTATTTCTAATTGTTCTTTTATTCTAAGTTGTTTTTCTTTTTCTCTTAACTCATCAGCTTCTTTTAATATTTTTATTTCTTTTGCTCTTAATCTTTCAACCTCATCATTTTTTATATTTTGTTCAATTTCTTCAAGTTTTTGTTTTTGATAATTTAATTTATGTTCTTCTTCTTTTAATCTTTGCTCATCTTTTTTTTGTTTATCAATCTCAATATTCTTTAATCTTTCTTCCTCATCTTTCATTTTCTGTTTAGCATCACGGGCATTCTGTCTCTCAAGAGCCATTAATTTATCATTTTCGATTTTGGCTTTTTGTTGCTCTTGTCTTATTTTTTGTTTTTCAAAAAAATTTAATCTTAGTTTTTCTTCTTTTAATTTTAAATCATCTTGTCTTACTTTTTCCTCTTCTTCGTCTCTTAGTTTTTGTTCTTCAGCCTTAATTCTTTGAGCTTCAAGTTTAATTTTCTTTCTTTCAATTTGCTGTTGTTGTTTTATATTTTTAACTTTCAGCTTTTCTTTTTTTTCTATTCTTTGTTTTTCTTCCTTAATTAGATTTAATTCATTTTGTTTAATTAACCTTATTTCTTCATTTTTTTGTTTTTCTTGTTCTAATTTTTCTTTTTTTAATTCTTTAATTTTTTCTTCTTTTAATAATTTGATTCTATACAGTTCTTTTTGTTTAGCTCTTTCTTTGAATTTATTGTATTTTTTTATTAAAGATGATGATGTGAATTTTGTTAATTTTTCTATATTAATCTTTTTTAAAATTTTTAAGGGTTGTTCAATTAACTTATTTCTGCTCTGATTAATTTTTTTACTAATTGTGCTTTTAAGGACTTTTTTCACAACACTATCTCATCAATTTTTGTTTAATAATAATAGTATTAGAGTGGCTATAATGGGTTCAACTTGAGATTTTATCTCTTATTAATTAAGCATTTTAAACCAATTAATGAAGTCAGGTCTTAAAATATATTCCGATCTTCTGTCAGATTTTATTTTTTTTAGGACTTCTAACCCATAAAGAACTCTACCGACAGGAGTATACTCTCCTTCAAATAAGGGTTCATCCTGTAAGATTATAAAAAATTGACTATCTTCAGTGTCGTTCTTAAATGTTCGAGCTAATCCAACACTTCCTTTGGTATAATTAAAGTTATTGTCAATTTCTGATTTAATTGTACCTAAATCTGATTTGCCAGTACCAATTTTTCCATAATCTAATTTTCCTTTTTTTCCAAATTCCAAGTCACCTGCTTGAATAAGTTTGTTTTCAATTACCCTATGAAAAGCAATATTTTCATAAGCATTGGATCTAATTAAAGTTACAAATCTTTGGACGGCATTAGGTGAAATATTTGGGTAAAGTTCTATAATTACATTTCCACAAGGTGCATTTAAAATTGCAATATTGTCTGGATTCTTAAAAGTAATATTCTTTGGGTCAATATTTTTAACAAATAAACATTTATTTTTAACTATATAATATGTGCAGAAAGTTGTGATACCTAAAAAAATTAAAAAAATAAAAATAAATTTTTCAGATTTAGAAGCTTTAATTTTTTTTATCATTAAAAAGTAAATGAACTATCTATTTCTTTTATTCTATTTTTAATATATGAAATTTTATTATTTAAAATAGGGTCTGATTTACGAATTTGGTTAATTTCTTTTTCCTTTAAAAAGATCATATGTGAGTAAACTTCTGCCATATCCTCTGAGGGTGTTGTCTTTGAGTATTCTGTTAAAAATCCATCTGTATCAATATATGTATTAAGATCAATTTTATCAGTACATGTTGAACAATCAGCATATTGAAAACCTTTTTTATTAAAATCCATCCATTCTTCTTCATTAAAAACTTCTTTGTGTTGAAGATGCATTACATGAAAAACTTCATGATGGATTACTCTTTCAAAGTAATTTTCATTAAATTTAATATCAAGTATTAACGTTTTCATTACATTATCTGGAATACCAGCTGTATATAATTCTGAAATTGATAAATTTTCACACATAACAATATATTTGAGGTTAATTTTTTTTAAAAAGTCATAAGAATATCTGCTAAGATTTTTATGAATAATTTTATATTTTACCTCTAAATCTTTCTTATTTGAATCTGAACAAACAATATTTTTTTGAGTACCTAGCCTAAAAGGTCTGGCAGCATAAAAATATTTAAGTTTATTTTTTGTATTTATTTCATAAATCTCTAGATTGGGTATTTTGATGAGATTATAAATGGTATTAGCTTTTAGTGGGGTAATAAAAATAATTAATAATAAAAAGGCTTTAATTAGGTTCATAATTTTAAAGATAGAATATATTCCATTGTCAAAGAATGTGGTACATTTTATTTATAAATGAAAAAAGATAGAAATAAAAACCCAATTCAACCTGTTAGTGGAACAAAAGTCCCAAGATTTGCTGGACCATCTACTTTTGCAAGATTACCAGAATTAAGAGATGTTGAAAGTTGTGATGTAGCAATTGTTGGAATTCCATTTGATGCTGGCACTAGCTATAGACCAGGAGCTAGATTTGGACCAATGAGCATTAGGCAAGCTTCTAGACATTTAAGAACTAATTATCATCCAAGTTATGACGTTGAACCTTTTAAGGTGCAACAAGTTGCTGACGCTGGTGATATTACCTGTAATCCTTTTAGCATTGATGAGTCGATAAAACAGATTGAAGCTGGAGCAACAGATTTGCTAAATAAAGTTGGTGGTATAATTAGTTTAGGTGGAGACCATACAATTGCGGTTCCTTTGTTAAGGGCAATTAATAAAAAATGTAATGGGCCAGTTGCTCTAGTACATTTTGATGCACACTTAGACACCTGGGATACATATTTTGGTGCTCCATATACACATGGAACTCCTTTCAGAAGAGCAAGAGAAGAGGGTTTATTTTTAGATGATGCTTCAATGCATGTTGGTATTAGAGGTCCACTTTATAGTAGGGACGATATTAAAAATGACGAAAGTTTTGGATTTAAAATAATTCATTGTGATGAGTTTCAAACAGAAGGAACTGATAAAATAGCAGAAAGAATTAAAAAAAGAGTAGGCAATAATCCTCTATATTTATCAATAGATATTGATGTGTTAGATCCTGCTTTTGCTCCAGGAACAGGAACACCGGAAATTGCTGGCATGACTACAAGAGAGATGGTTAATGTTTTAAGAGGTCTATCAGGGTTAAATCTTGTTTCTGCTGATGTGGTTGAAGTATCTCCTGCATACGATCATGCCGAAGTTACCTCGTTAGCTGCAGCAACCATTGTTTACGAACTAACAAATTTATTTGCAAAATCATAAAGAAAGGATAGTTTCTCAAAATGTTAGATAAGAAAAAATTTTATATCAATGGTGAATGGGTTTCCCCAAAAAAACCAAATGACTTCAAAGTAACAGACCCCTCAACAGAGGAAGAGTGTGCTGTTATATCTTTAGGTGGAGAAGAAGATGTAAATGATGCAGTAAGGGCAGCAACTAAAGCTTTTGAAACATGGGCATTTTCAACAAAAGAAGAAAGATTAAAATATTTAGAAGCCTTATATGTTGTTTATAAAAAGAGATGGGCTGATATGGCTAAAGCTATAACTCTTGAAATGGGAGCACCAATTGATTTTTCAACCCAATTACAAGCGGGAACTGGAGCTAGTCATATAAAATCTTATATAAAAGTTTTAAAAGAATATACATTTGAAGCAAAGTTGGGAGAACATGCTCTTAATAATAATATTTTACATGAACCAAAAGGAGTTTGTGCATTAATTACTCCATGGAACTGGCCAATGAATCAAACTTGTTTAAAAGTTATTCCAGCTATTGCCGCAGGGTGCACAATGGTTCTTAAGCCATCTGAAATAGCTCCATTATCTTCGATGATTTTAGCAGAGATGATAGATGAAATTAAATTACCAAAAGGTGTATTCAATTTAGTTAATGGAGATGGTGCAGTTACAGGAAATGCTTTAACAAGTCATCCTGATGTAAATATGGTTTCATTTACAGGGTCTACTAGAGCAGGAGCTTTAATTTCTCAAAATGCAGCAAATGATTTTAAGAGAGTTAGTCTTGAACTTGGTGGAAAAGGGGCGAATATTATATTTAAAGATGCAGATGCTGAAGCTGTTGAAAGAGGTGCTCTAAGATGTTTTAGAAATTCAGGGCAATCTTGTAATGCACCAACAAGAATGTTAGTTGAAAAATCTATTTATGATGAGACAGTTGAAAGAGTAAAAAATTTTGCTAACTCAATGAAGGTTGATGTTGCAACAAAAGAAGGTGATCATATTGGACCTGTTGTTTCAAAAGCCCAATTTGATAAAATCCAAGCTTTAATTCAAGTTGGTATTGATGAAGGTGCTAAATTAGTTGCTGGTGGTACTGGTAAACCAGATGGCCTTGATAAAGGATATTTTGTTAAACCTACTGCATTTGCAGATGTTAATAACCAGATGCAAATTGCAAGAACAGAAATATTTGGACCTGTTTTATCAATTATACCATTTGAAACAGAAGAGGAGGCTATTGATATAGCAAACGACACTCCCTATGGATTATTGAACTTTATCCAAACTCAAGACCAAAAAAAAGCTAATAGAGTTGCTAGAAAATTAAGATCAGGAATGGTTGATATTAATGGTGCAGGCTTAGCACCAGATGCTCCTTTTGGTGGATATAAGCACTCAGGTATTGGCCGTGAAGCTGGAAAATTAGGCCTAGAAGAATATTTAGAAGTTAAAGTAGTAAGTGGTTGGAACGATTAATCTAATTTAAACTACTGTTCATAATAGGTTTTCAATAATTCAATAAGCCCCATATTTACTTGTTTATTATCTCGACTAAAAGTTGTGTCTTTTTATTCTTTACACCTCATGAATAATCCATAATGTCGCAGTAATGGTTACCATAACTTTTTAATAGTTAATAAGAGTAACTGAAATAATAGGGAGAAATAATATGAGTAGATCGTCAAAACTCTACAATTCAGATTTGGCTCCAACTCCAAGTAATAAAAAAAATTGGGGATGGTTCGAAATCTTTAACGTATGGGCTAATGATGTTCAAAGTTTATTTGGTTATACTTTGGCTGCATCGTTATTTTTAGCATCAGGACTGAATGGTTGGGCTGTATTTGCTGCATTAATTCTTGCAGGATTTTTTATCATGTGGCTAGTAAACCTCTCAGGTAAACCAAGTGTAAAACATGGAATTCCATATCCAGTATTTGCCCGTGTCAGTATGGGTGTATTTGGAGCAAACTTCCCAGCAATGGCCAGAGGTCTTGTTGCAATGTTTTGGTATGGAGCACAAACTTATGCAGCATCAACAGCTGTAGCACTTTTAATTACTGGAGTTACAGGAATAGAAGGTGAAGTTATGCTTCTTGGTATGACAGGTGTAATGTGGGTTTCATTTATATTTGTTTCAGCATTCCAAGTTTATTTATTTTGGCAAGGTGTAGATCTTATCAAAAAATTCTTAAACTTTGCTGGACCAGCAGTCTATGCAGTTATGATTTTTTTAATGATAGTTATTTGGGTCAAAGCTGGTGGAGGACTTTTTTCAGAAGTAGGAACTATATTTTCTGGAGGAGAACGAACTGGAGGTTTTGAAGGTTTAGGAACAATGGGAGCTTTCATAGCAGTATTTTCAATTATGGTTGGATACTTTGCTGCAGTTGTAATTAACTTTGGTGATTTCGCTAGATTTGTTAAAAACGAAGATGAAATGAAAAAAGGTAACCTATGGGGATTAGTAGGAAACGTAATTTTATTCTCTTTCATTACTTTGATGATTACTGGTGGAACAATTGCAATTTTTGGTGAATATGTATCAAGTCCAACAGAGATGGTTGCTAAAGTAGATAACTTAGGATTAACAATTATTGCTGCATTTGCATTTTTTGCAGCGACAGTTGGAATCAATATGGTTGCAAACTTTATACCTCCTGCGTATGACTTAGCCAATTTGATGCCAAGTAAAATTAACTTTAAAACTGGTGGATTAATTACAGCTGGTTTTGGTTTTATTATTGGTGGTATGTGGGTCTCTGTTATTACACAAATGGGTTTATTTCCATTTGTTAATACTTTAGGAGCAATTCTTGCACCAGTGTTTGGTATTATGATGGTTGATTACTATATTATCAAAAAAGAAAAAATCGATGTAGATGATTTGTTTGATGCAAGTCCAAATGCTAAGTATCATTACAATGGTGGCTTCAACAACAAAGGAATGATAGCTTGGATTCTTTCAGGTTATATTGCTGTAGGATCTGTGTGGCCAAACATTTTGTTTTTAGGTTTAGATGATTTCTTCGCTAACTTAGGTGGTGGTGGAGGATATGCTTGGATAATTGGTGCATCATTAGGTGCTGTAGTTCATCTAGCTATATCTAAAAGATAATTAAAGTTTTAACTAAAAGCCCATCAATTTATTGGTGGGCTTTTTTTATATTTGAAATTCTAAAGTGATATTTTCTTTATTTAAATCATGAAGAACTAGATTGTCACCTTCACCTTTTCTATCGACTACTAAAAAATTCATATCTTCAGTTGCAATTAAAGGAAAATGCCAAATCCCAGAATTATAATTAACACCAACTCCTTTTGGAACAATAAAAGCTTCTACATTATTTAAATCAGGCTTATCACCTGCAGGAGCAACAAAAGCTAAAAATGTAGTTTCTTTCATAGGGATAAAAGCTTGGCTTCCAAGTGGATGTTTTTCCATCATATCCACTTTCATAGGAAAAGATCTTTTTAAAGCAGAAAAAATACTAATTATAGATTCACCGTCATCTTTTTTAGCATCTAGATTAGCTATCCCATCATATCGTTTTGCATAACCATCATTTATTTCTAAAGGCTTGATATCATCAGTTGTGATCATATCTCCAAACTTTCTAAAATTTTCTTTATTAATAGGTTTAGGTTTGATTACTAAGTTAATCATACGTTTTTTCCATATATTCTAAATCGAGATATTCCACCATCTGGAAAAATATTAATTTTTATAAAATTAATTTTATCTTTTTTCATTAGATTATTTTTAAAAATATGTACTTTATTAGAGGATAATTTTGCATCCTTTAATAAATACTTCCATTTGACTGAAGAATTTACAATTTGTTTAGAACTTTTTATTGTTGGTAAATAAGCAGCCTGTAAAGAACAATAGCTTGGAAAGTTACCTTTAAAATGATGAGTAGAAATTTCAATTTTATCAATTTCTTTTCCATCTAAAGAATTTAATATTAACCAATCAAATCCTGGACCACGTCTTCTTCTTGTTTCCCATCCATCCCCCATATTTTTAGCTTTACCTGGTGCTAAAATATTTTCAGCTTTACCAAAGTGTTCATTGTTGCAAGCAATAACAGAAGCACCATCTAAAAGTGATGCAAGATTTGTTTTCCTATTTTTCAATTTATTAGATTTAGAAATTGAGCCAAATAATCTTAATCGAGCAACCCCACCATCTGGAAAAATATTAAATTTTATATGTGTAAATTTTTTTTTACTATTTGGAGTAAAGAAGTGGTGGCTATTTGCTCTAGTTTTTTTTTTGGAAAGTAATGGTTCCCACTTTAATTGACTTATTTTATTTGAATTTGTGTTTGTACCTTCAATAGAGATCATTGCCGGCTGGTTTCCATTAAAGTGGGATGTATCAACATCAACTTTTTTAATAGAACCAGGTTTTCCTAATTTTAAAATTATGTAATCATGTCCTTTAGTTCTTTTTCTTCTAGATTCCCATCCGTCCATCCATTTACCATTTTTATCAAACAAACCATCTTTAAAAATTGCTGGCGAGGGGTTAATAATTCTATTAGCTGTAGCAAAAAAATCATCGGTTTTAAATATAACCTTAGTGCCCAATCTAGGTTGAGCTAAATCGATAAGACCATTTGTAAAAATAATTTTTTTTGACATTATTCAGAATAGTTTTTAATCCAATGTTTGGCTATATCAATTCTTTTACATATCCACACATCTTCATGTTTAAGAATATAATCTAGAAATTTCTTTAAAGATTGGATTCTACCAGGTTTTCCAATTAATCTACAGTGCAATCCTACTGACATCATTTTGGGGTTTGTTTTTCCTTCCTCGTATAAAACATCAAAGCTGTCTTTTAGATAAGAAAAAAAATGATCACCAGTATTAAACCCTTGATTGGTTGTAAATCGCATATCGTTGTTATCTAAAGTATAAGGAATAATTAATTGTTTTTTCTTATTTCTAGTTTCCCAGTATGGTAAGTCATCGCTATACGAGTCACTGTCATATAAAAAACCACCATCTTCCATAACTAGATCTCTAGTATTGGGGCTACATCTGCCAGTATACCAACCACTAGGTCTGGTTCCAAAAATTTTTGTATGAGTTTGAATAGCAAGCTTCATATGTTTTTTTTCTTCTGTTTTTTTAATATTTTGATAGTCAATCCATCTCCACCCATGAGATGCAACCTCATATTCAGCTTCTATTATAGCTTTACAAACTTCAGGGTTTTTCTCTAAAGCCATACCGACACCAAAAACGGTAATAGGAATTTTCTTTTCTTGAAATAGTTTATGCAATCTCCAAAATCCTACTCTTGAACCATATTCATAAAGAGACTCCATATTTATATGCCTTCCCTTTATAGGCTGTGCACCAATAATTTCTGATAAGAAAACTTCCGAGTTATTGTCACCATTTAAAATGCATTTTTCAGCACCTTCTTCATAATTTAAAACTATTTGAACAGCGATGCGTGCATTATTAGGCCATTTAATATTTTGATCTTTAGAACCATACCCAATCATATCTCTTGGATCTTTTTTAGACATAAAAAAATTATAATTTACTTTGTATTGTTTAACAATTTATTAATTTGAAACAGACTCTACTTTGATGCCATCAAGCAAGTTTAAACATTTTTTAAGCTCATCTAAAACAATGAACTCATCAATTTTATGAGCTTGATCAATTGATCCTGGACCACAGACTACCGTACTAATTCCAATTTCTTGAAATAAACCTGCTTCAGTTCCAAATGAAACAACTTGTCTAGAATTATCACCTGTCAAACTTGAAATTAATTCACAAGCATCTGACTTATCTTCTCTATCAAACCCAACTATTTCACCAATAATATCTTTTTCAATCGAGGAATTAGGAAAAACTTTTTTCATTTCAGGTAAAAGCACTTCATTTGTATACTTATCGATTTCTTGATTTAAAAATACACCATCTTCTTTAATAACTGGCCGTGTTTCCCAATTAACATGACATTTGTCTGCTATTACATTGTGAGCAATACCACCAAACACACCACCAATAGAAAGGGTAGAGTAAGGTGGATCAAAAATAGAGTTTTTAGGTGTTCTACTTTTAAGTTTCTCTCTAAGTTCAATTAATTTATTTACATACCTTGATGCATATTCAACTGCACTTACACCTTTATGAGGTGCCGAACTATGTCCAGCTAAACCTTTAAAATAAGTTGTATATTCGTAGCATCCTTTATGAGCGTCAATAATTTTCATATTAGTTGGTTCACCAATAATACAAATACCATCTTTAATATTTCTTTTTTTTAACTCCTCTATTAATATAGGGGCGCCCTGACATGCTGTTTCTTCGTCAAATGTAAATGAAAAATGAATGTCTCTATCTAAATTTGATTTAGAATAAATAGGTGCATAAGCTAAAGCACAAGCAATAAAACCTTTCATATCACACGAACCTCTCCCATATAGTTTATCACCTTTAATAGTCGCAGTAAAAGGATCAGAACTCCAGCCCTTTGAAACAGGAACAACATCGGTGTGTCCTGATAAGATAATTGGTTTCTTATTATTTGAGTCTTTAGCTTTTAGTGTAGCAAATAAGTTTACTCTTTTTCCCTCATCATCATAAGTTCTAAAAGAAGTTGCACCTAACTTTTTCAAGATATCATCACAATAATCAATTAATGAGCTGTTATCTTCCCCTGAAATAGTTTTAAAAGCTATTAAGTCCGTTAAAATTTTAACTGAATTATTATACAATAGCTGTGAATTATTTTCTGTACTCATATTTATCAACCATTATATATTAAATATATGAAAGAACAAATCACCTTTGATATGTTTGACAAAGTAGACATTCGAGTTGGCACAGTAATCTCTGTAAAGAAAAATGAAAAAGCTAGGAAGCCATCCTTAGTGGTTGAGGTTGATTTTGGAAAAGAGATTGGCATTAAACAGTCATCTGCTCAAATTACCCACTACTATAATGAAGATAGTTTAAAAGGAAAACAAGTAATTGGAGTATGTAATTTTCCTGAAAAAAATATTGCAGGAGTAGTATCTCAAGTGCTTATATTAGGATCAATAGATAAAGAAGGAAAAGTTATACTTGTTCACCCATCTAAAAAATCTGAAAACGGCCTTCCAATAGCTTAACTTTTATGCATCCAGAATTATTATTATTAATAGGGATTTCTTTATCATTAGGATTTACGCCAGGTCCAAACAATGCTGTAGCAGCATACTCAGGATTTAATTTTGGTATTAGAAAAACTATACCGTTAATTTTAGGAGTCGGTTTTGGCTACACAACATTAATTATATTAATTAATTTTGTTTTAATATCAACCTTCAAAAATTATCCAATTATTCAAGAAATTATCAGAGTCCTTGGAACTTTTTTCTTAATCTATCTAGCTTATAAAATTTCATTCTCAAAAATTTCTTCAGATGGAAAAACTGAAAATCCAGTAAAGTTTTTTGATAAATTTATATTTCAGTTTATTAATCCAAAAGGAGTAATGGCAGGAGTGACATTAAGTTCAAATTTTGTTGAACAAGGAGAAAACTATCTGAATCACTCAATTTGGGTGATTATAGTTTGCAGTGTAACCGCATTTTTAAGTATCATTTCGTGGACGTTTTTAGGCAAGTTTTTAAGGAAATTTGCAACAAATAATAATTTTATTAAACGATTTAATTATGCTATGTCATTGCTACTTATCGTTTGTATAATAGGCTTCTACATCTAAAACTAAATGAAACCAGGAAATAAAAATTCATATAACTCTTTAAAGTCTATTAATATTAATAATAGTGAATATAAATATTATTCTTTATCAGAAGCTGAAAAAAATGGTTTAGATGGAATCTCAAAACTTCCAAAATCACTTAAAGTTTTATTAGAAAATTTACTAAGATACGAAGATGACCTGTCTGTTACCAAAAACCAAATAGAAGCAATTAAGGAATGGTTAAAGACAAAAAAGTCTTCAACAGAAATAGCCTATCGGCCTGCTAGAGTTTTATTGCAAGACTATACAGGTATACCAGCAGTTGCTGATCTTGCGGCCATGAGAGAGGCTGTTAAAGAAAAGAACAAAGATCCAAACACCATTAATCCACTTTCAGCTGTTGACCTGGTCATTGATCATTCTGTGCAAGTTGATAAATCAGCAAATGCAAATTCATTTGAAAAAAATGTAGATATTGAGTTTCAGAGAAATGGTGAGAGGTATTCTTTTTTAAAATGGGGACAACAAGCATTTAATAATTTTAGAATAGTTCCCCCTGGAACAGGAATTTGTCATCAAGTTAATTTAGAATATTTATCAAAAGTAGTTTGGTCAGAAAAATTTAAAGATGAAGATTATTTATTTCCAGACACTTTAGTGGGTACGGACAGCCATACTACTATGGTTAATGGCTTATCTGTTCTTGGTTGGGGTGTTGGTGGAATTGAAGCGGAAGCTGGAATGTTAGGTCAACCAATTTCAATGCTAATTCCAGAAGTAATTGGATTTGAAGTAACGAATAAGATGCCTGAAGGCACAACTGCAACAGACTTAGTATTAACAGTTGTAAAAATGTTGAGAGATAAGAGTGTTGTTGGGAAATTTGTTGAGTTTTATGGAGAAGGGTTAAAAAATTTAACACTTGCTGATAGAGCAACTATTGCAAATATGGCCCCAGAATATGGAGCAACTTGTGGTTTTTTTCCAATTGATGAAGAGACATTGAAGTATTTAAGATTTTCAGGAAGAGATGAAAATACAGTAAATATTGTTGAAAGTTATGCAAAAGAACAAGGATTATGGGCTAGTGAAGGAATTGAATTTACTGACACATTATCATTAGATATGTCTACAATTGTACCAACAATTTCTGGACCAAAAAGACCTCAAGATAAAGTTTTATTAACGGATGCTTCTACAGGTTTTAAAAAAGTATTAAGAGATGCAACTGAAAGAAAGGAAAAAAATATTTCAAAAGTTTCTGGCACAGATTATGAGATTAAAGATGGATCTATATTAATTGCAGCAATCACTTCATGCACTAATACATCAAATCCAAATGTTTTAATTGGAGCCGGGTTACTGGCGAAAAAAGCTGTAGAGCTTGGTTTAGAAACTAAACCATGGGTAAAAACATCATTAGCGCCAGGGTCACAAGTAGTGACAGATTATTTAGCTAAAGCTGGATTAAATATATTTTTAGATAAATTGGGCTTTAATCTAGTGGGCTATGGATGCACAACATGCATTGGAAATTCAGGACCTTTACCTGAAGAAATTGTCAAAGCTATTGATAAAGAAAATATATATGCAGTTTCAGTATTGTCAGGTAACCGAAATTTTGAAGGAAGAATATCCCCTCATATTAAAGCAAATTATCTAGCATCACCACCACTTGTTGTAGCATATGCTCTTGCAGGTCATATGGAATTTGATTTATATAATGAGCCATTAGGAAAAAGCAAAGAAGGTAAGGATATTTTTCTAAAAGATATTTGGCCATCAAATAAAGAGATTGAAGACACTCTAAGAGAATCTTTAAATGCAGAAATGTTTATAAGAAGATATGCGAATATTTCAGAAGGACCTAAGCAGTGGCAAGAAATAAAAACAGAAAATACAAGCATTTATAATTGGGACTCAGGATCAACTTATGTCAAAAAACCACCATTTTTTGAAAATTTATCTGATAAACCTGAAGGTTTTAAAAGCATTAAAGATGCAAGGCCACTTTTAATTCTAGGAGATATGGTAACAACAGATCATATTTCTCCAGCTGGAAATATTCAAAAAGAAAGTCCTACTGGAGAATATTTTATGGAACATCAAATACTACCCAAAGATTACAATTCTTATGGCTCTAGAAGAGGAAATCATGAAGTTATGATGAGAGGGACTTTTGCAAATATTAGAATAAAAAATGAAATGGCTCCTGGTACAGAAGGTGGTTTTACAAAATTATATCCAGAGGGAAAAGTAATGCCAATTTATAGTGCAGTAGAAGAGTACAAAAAAAGAGGAACAAATTTAGTGGTAATTGGTGGAAAAGAATATGGCACAGGATCATCTAGAGATTGGGCAGCTAAAGGAACAAAATTATTGGGCGTTAAGGTCGTAATAGCAGAAAGTTTTGAAAGAATTCATAGATCAAACTTAATTGGTATGGGTGTATTACCACTTCAATTTACAGAAGGTAACAATAGAGCTAATCTAAATTTAATTGGTTCAGAGTTAATTACAGTTATTGATATTCAGGAAGGCATTAAACCTTCAGACCACACATATGTTGAAATAAAATATGCATCTGGAGATATTAAGAAAATCAAAACTCTTTGTAGAATCGACACCAAGAATGAATTAGAATATTATAAAAATGGTGGTATCCTACAGTATGTACTAAGGAATATGATTTAATTATGGATGAAGAAGTAGCAATTATAGACTCAAATACAAGAGAAGAAAAAATTAGAAACTTTTTCATTAATAATAAGAAAAATCTTATAATAGGATGGTTAATAATATTTGTCTTAGTCGTTGTCTACTTTTCATTGAAGGAAATAGCCGAACAAAATAAAAAAAAATTAGCTAGTCAATTTAATTTACTGACAATAAATTTTAAAACAGAGAATAAACAAGCAACAGCTGAGCAATTAATTAAAATAATAAATGAAAATGATGACACTTACTCACCATTAGCTTTATATTTTATAATTGATAATGATCTAATAGATAACAAAGAAGAAATTAAAAATTTATTTGATGATTTAATAAATGAAACAACATTAGATGAGGAAATTAAGAATTTGATCATATATAAAAAAGCATTATTCATATCAAATTTTTCAAGTGAAAATGATTTACTACGAACGCTTAATCCATTAATCAATTCTGAAAGTATATGGAAATCCCATTCCTTATATTTAATAGCAGAATTTTTTTATTCAAAAAATCAAAAGCAAAAAGCCAAAGAATTTTTTAATCAGATAATATTGTTACCCAACGCCAATAATGACATTAAGATGGAATCAAAAAAAAGACTGAATAGAGACTTAAGTGATTAAATTAATTAAAGTATCAATATTATTATTATTCTTAAATAGCTGCTCGTTAGATACAAAATCAGGTCTTTGGACAAAAACTGAAAAAACTAAAGTAAAAATTAACAAAAACATAGAAGACATTTCCAAAACCAAAATAAAATTAAATAGAGAATTCAATACAAATATAAAGATTAAGATAGATTCTAAATTATTCAATAGTACTAATTTTAATTATCTGGATAACAACATACGCAGAGTAAGTTTTGAAAGTGATTTAAAAAATAAAAGAAAATATAAATTTTCTAAAATAAAAGATTTTAATAAATTTGAACCTGATTTAGTTTTTGATAAAGAAAATGTTATTATTTTTCAGTCTAAAGGTACAATAATAAAGTTCGATAAAAATTCAAAATTAATATGGAAAAAAAATCATTATAAAAAATACGAAAAAAAACTAAACCCAATTTTATTTTTTTCAAGCAACAATAAAGTTATAATTGTAGCTGATAATATATCAAATTATTATGCAATTAATAATTATTCAGGTGATCTGTTGTGGAAAAAAAATAATCCAGCACCTTTCAACTCTCAAATCAAGATTTATAAAGATATGTTTTTTGTAACTGATTTTAATAATACATTGAGATGTTTTTCAATTTTAGATGGTAAAGAATTGTGGAATTATAAAACAGATAAATCATTAATAAAATCACAACAAAAATTATCAATTGCAATTCAAGATGATAAAGTTTTCTTTAATAATTCAATTGGTGATATTAGCGCCTTAAGTATTAATGACGGCAATTTATTATGGCAAAGACCAACCCAAAATAATTTAGTTTTTGAAAACTCTTTTTTGCTTAAAAATTCTGAATTAGTAGCTGTTAAAGATTCAATTTTATTCTCTAATAATAGAAATGAGTTTTATTCTCTAGATATTAATTCTGGAAACCTAAGGTGGAAACAGGAAATTAACTCAAATATTAATCCTATAGTAATTAATGATTTAATTTTTTCAGTTTCAAATGATGGTTTTTTATATATTCTAAGAAAGTTAGATGGATCAATCTTAAGAATTACAAATATATTTGATATCTTTAAACCCAAGAAGAGAAAAAAAACTTTGACGCAAGGCTTTGTTGTAACAGGTAACAAAATTTATTTATCAACAAATAATGGTTATATTTTAACAATTGATATAGAAAGTGGCAAAACAGAAAGATATATTAAAATTGACAATTCTAAAATATCTAAACCATTTATTGTAAAAAAGTTCCTTTATGTGGTTAAAGATAACTCCATTATAAAGCTTAATTAAAGTGTTTCTTAAGTGGTTAGAAAAAAAAGGCCGAAAAAGAATTGTTTTAGATAGAGGGCCATCTCATAAAAAATTTAAAGAAGCAAAACCATGGATGAACAGATATTATGTTTTATTAAGAAATAGACCAAGATGGTTTCCATTTAATATTTTAATACACGAAATGTTAGCTGATGATCATGGCGAAGGTGTTCATAATCATACGTTTCCTTTTATTACAATAATTCTAAAAGAAGGTTATTGGGAGACCTTAAAAGAAGGTAAATTTTGGAGACCCGTAGGATACATTGGTTTTAGATCTTCAAATACCCTACACCGTGTGGACTTAAAAAAAGGAACAAGACCTTTAACTATTTTTATATCAGGGCCCTTTGGTTTGAGAAAAGGACCTAGATCAGAATATGGTATAGATTTCAAAAAAAAAATATGAACCTTAAAAAATTATTTTTAAAATACTGCGCTATAAAAGGGTTTGAAATAAATAATGATCAAATTAGTACAGTAGAATCTCTTAATAAATTTTATCAAAATAATTTAGATTATAGTTTTTTTAGAAGTTTATTTTCAAAAAGAAAATATGTGCCAGGTTTTTATTTACAAGGGGATGTTGGAGTTGGTAAAACTATGATTTTAGATTTTTTTTTTAACAATTTTAAGCAAAGCAAGCAAAGACTACATTTTAATGAATTTATGATTAAATTTCATGATTTTATTTTCCACAATAAAAATAGTAAAAAACAAAATGCTATAGATAAATTTGTAAAAAAACTTAAACAAAAATATAAATTAATCTATTTTGATGAGTTTCAAGTTACCAATATTGTTGATGCTATGATATTAGGGATTTTATTTAAAAAAATATTCGAAGAGAATATAAAAGTTATTTTTTCATCTAATATTAAAATTAATGATTTATATAAAGACGGCCTTCAGAGAGATCAATTTATTCCATTTATAAAGATAATGAAGTCAAAGTGTTTTGAACAAACGCTTCTAATAAAAGAAGACTATAGGAAATTAAAAAATAAAAATAAATTTAGTTATTTCTATCCATTAAATGAGACAACTAGCTTTAGAATGAATAAGTTATTTAGAAAATTAACTAAAAATAAAAAAAAAGAACAAGTTAATTTATCAATTAAAGATAGAAAGTTTATTATTAAAGATTATCATGAAGGTATAGCTAGATTTGATTTTAATGATTTGTGTAATAGAAATCTAGGAGCTGAGGATTATATTAAGATTGCAGAAGTCTGCAAACATATTTTCATTGAAAATTTACCTAGTTTTAATAAAAATAATTCAAATCAACAACATAGGTTTATTACACTGATTGATATTATTTATGAAAAAAAAGTAAATTTAACTATTAGTAGTGCATCCAATTTAGTTAAATTAACATCAGCTAATAATTTGAACGAACCTTTTAAGAGAACTTTAAGTAGAATATATGAACTGACTTCAAATATTCAGGTTAAATAATACAGTGGTCTTAAAGTTATTTGGGCACTTAGTTTTTTTTAATTGTTTTAAAAGCGTTTAGTGCAGCATTTCTTGCTTCAGCATGGTCCACAATCGGTTTTGGATAATCAACTCCTACAATAACCTTAATTTGCTCTTGGTATTTGGTTTCTAGTTCCCATGGTTTGTATAAAAATTTATTAGGCATGTTTTTAAGTTCCGGAACCCATTTTTTTGTATAAATCCCATCTTTATCAAATTTTTCACCCTGAAGAATAGGATTAAAGATTCTAAAGTATGGAGCTGCATCTGCCCCACATCCTGCAACCCATTGCCATTGGGCAACGTTACTAGCTTCATTATAATCAACCAAACAATTTTTAAAATGTTTTTCACCTTCGTTCCAATGAATTCTTAAATGTTTTACAAGAAATGAAGCAACAATCATTCGTACCCTATTGTGCATCCATCCTGTTTCGTACAGTTCCCTCATCCCAGCGTCAACAATGGGATATCCTGTCATACCTTTTTTCCAAGCTTTAAGAAACTTCTCATTTTTAACCCAAGGAAAATTATCAAAATCTTTCCTAAGATTGCCTTTTAGCATTTGGGGAAAGTAATTAATTAGACTATGAGAAAACTCTCTCCATCCTAACTCATTAATATACTTTCTATATCCCATTTTTTTAATTTTAATCTCTTGGCATTTCTTCCAAATTGTTTCTACATGTATTTGGCCAAATTTTAAGAAAGGAGATAACTTTGAGGTTCCATTAACACCTGGAATATCTCGTGCTTCTCCATAGCCCTCAATTCTATTATTTATTAATTCTTGTAAATATTTTTTAGCTTCTTGTTCAGACGGTATCCAGTATTTCTCAAACTTTTTATGCCAATCTTTCTTAGGTAAAATTTCTTTTATAGGAATTGATTTTTTAAATATATTTATTTTTTTTATTTTTGATTTAACTTTTATAGATTTAGAAGGTACTTTTGAGATATAAAGTTGCTCAGTTTTTTTCCAAAAAGGAGTGAATACCTTATAAGGTGTGCCATCATCTTTAGTCATTTCCTGAAACTCTACAAGAATATTTCCTTTAAAATATTTATATTGAATTTCATTTTTAATGAATTGATCTCTTATTTTTTTACCTTTATTAATTACATCTGGTTCATATACTTTACTCCAATAAACAGTAACATCATCTTTCTTCTTTAAATTTGACAATACCTCTAGTTCATCACCTAATTGAATTTCCAATGTGATATTTAATTTTTTTAGATCTAGGTTAAAATTTTCTAAAGCTTTAGAGATCCACCATTTTTGAGCCTCTCTTTTTTTATCAAAATTTTTTGGGTTATAAATATAGAGAGCACTTACAAACTCATGATTTTGAGTTGCAATAGCTAGAGCTTCATTATCTTCAATTCTAAAATCTTCTCTTATCCAAACAACAGCTTTTTTTGTCATATTTACTTAGATTTTTTGCAATCCATCGTTTAGTAGCTTTTGGTACATTGCATTATCAGTTAAACCCTCACAACCAAATAAAAGTACACTTGATTGTTCATTTAACTCTAACTTATCTAAGTATTCTTTATTGTTAAATGAGCCTATTAACGCAATTATACCTGGCACAGCACATTCACCGGCTATTATTTTTTCATCAGATAAATGTTTTTCTGCTAGCAGTGCAACAGTAGTTGAGATTGCTTCATCTGGTATGGTTAAGCAGTAGTTAGTAGAATTTTTTAAAATTTCCCAGGCAATACTTGAAACATCTCCACAAGACATTCCACCCATTATTGTTTCTTTTTTTATATCAACAGTCGTAGGTTTATTATTCTTAATGCTTTGAAATACACAGTCTGCATTTTCTGGTTCAACAGTAATAAACTTTGGGATATTTTTAGATAATTTTGCAAAGCCAGCAATCATTGCCGCTGCCATTCCCCCAACACCTGCTTGAAGAAATACGTGTGTTATTGAATTTGAGTTTATTTCATCTAAAATTTCTTTAACCATTATTGTGTACCCAGCCATAATCAATTTTGGTACTTCTTTGTAACCTTCCCAAGACACATCCTGTACGATTTCCCAATTATTTGCATTAGATTGTTTAATGCATTCCTTTAATGAATTGTCATAATTCCCTTTAACTCTAATAACCTCAGCATCCAGATTACGCATGGCTTCAGCTCTAGACTCGCTAACAAATTCACTTATAAATATTTTACATTTTAAACCTAGTCTTTGTGCACCCCATGCAACTGATCTTCCATGATTTCCTGCTGTAGCTGTCGAAACTGTTATGTTCTTTTTTTCACTTGCAATCTTGTAAACAGCAAAGGCTCCACCTAATGCTTTAAATGATTTAAGTTCAAATCTTTTATCTTCATCCTTGTAGTAAATATTTTGGAATTTTAATTCATCATTTAATTTATTTAATTTAATCAGTGGAGTAGGAGCGTAATTATCCCAGCTAGATATGGCTTCTATCGCTTCGTCTATAAATTTTTCTGGTAATTGAGTGAGTATATTTTCTTTGTTAAAATTATACTCTTTATTTTCTAAAAAAGATGTAATGGACCAAAGGTCTTTTTGAAGGATTGATTTCATTTTTATTAACAATCAAGAGTGCTATTTTTTTCCCAGTGAGTTACTGAGCTTTTTTTATCAAACTTTTCTTCTTGATTAAAATCTTTAATTTCAGATCTTTTTAATTTTAGATAGCTTTTAATAGTGTCACTACCAAATGCTTCTTCAATTTCTTTACTGTTTTCTAGTTGATCCAATGCATCCTCAATTATGTTAGGTAATTTTTTTAGATTAGGATAATTTTTATGATCGGTATACATATTACAAGATAAAGGTTCACCAGGATCTATTTTATTATTTATTCCATGTAAACCAGCAGCTATTACTCCAGCCTGAAGTAAATAAGGATTTACTGCTCCATCCATTAACCTTAATTCAAATCTACCTTTATCAGGAATTCTTATCATATGAGTTCTATTGTTTCCTGTATAAGAAATACTACTAGGTGACCATGTAGCACCTGATTTTGTTGGTGGTGCATTTATTCTTCTATAACTATTAATTGTCGGATTAAAAAATGCTGTTAAAGGCTGAGTAAGTTTCATAATTCCACCTAGAAAATTATATGCTAATTTGCTCAAACCTAATTTGTCTCCATTATCCAAAAATTTATTAATTTTTCCATTCCATAAAGAAATGTGAGCATGACAGCCATTACCTGTTAGATTGCTAAAAGGCTTTGGCATAAATGTTGCTCTTAAACCATGTTTTTCGGCTAATGATTTAACCATATACTTAAAGAATACATGTCTATCAGCTGTGGTTAAACAATCTGTATAATCCCAATTCATTTCAAACTGTCCATTAGCGTCCTCATGATCATTTTGGTATGGGTTCCAACCCATAGCAATCATGCTATCACATATTTCTTTAATTAAATCATATCTCCTCATTAAAGCAGACTGATCGTAGCAGGGTTTTGATTGAGTATCTCTAGTATCAGCAATTTTGCTTCCATCTTCTGATATCAAAAAATATTCACACTCTACACCTGACTTCATGACTAAATCTTTTTTATTTAATTTATTTATTTGTTCTTTGAGCATCACTCTAGGTGAAGCCTTAACAGGTTTGCCATACATATATAAATCAGAAGCTAACCAGCCAATTTCTTTGTTCCAAGGTAGTTGAATTAAACTTTCAGGATCTGGTAGAGCAAACATATCTCCATCTGCAGGAGACATATCTAACCAAGTTGCAAAACCAGCAAAACCTGCACCATTTTTTTGCATGTCTGCAATCGCTTGTGTGGGTACTAATTTTGATCTTAAGACACCAAAAAAATCTACAAAACTAATCAAAAAATATCTTATTTTTTTAGCTTTAGCGATTTTAGATAAATTTTTAGACATGTTTATTATTTAATTTACAACTGTTAATTAATCTTAACAATACTATTTTTTATCTTTTAACCCTGGTATCCAGCTAGTTCCGGCTAGTGGAACTCTTGCCATAGCAGCAGATTCAACTGTAAGTGCACATAAATCTTCAGGTTCTAAATTATGTAAATCATTTTTACCAGAGGCTCTAGCTATTGTTTGTGCTTCAAGCGTCATCACTTTTAAATAATTTGATAAACGTCGTCCGCCAGCAACAGGATCAAAGCGCTTCATTAGCTCAGGTTTTTGGGTTGTAATTCCTGCAGGATCATTTCCTTCATGCCAATCATCATAAGCCCCAGCAGTAGTTCCCAATTTATTATAATCTTTTTCCCATTTAGGATCATTATCCCCTAATGCAATCATTGCAGCAGAACCAATTGAAACTGCATCTGCTCCAAGAGCCATTGCTTTAGCAACATCAGCACCATTTCTAATTCCACCAGATATAATTAATTGAACTTTTCTATGTTGGTCTAAATCTTGAAGCGCATCTACTGCAGGTCTAATACATGCTAAAGTAGGTTGACCTACATTTTCAATAAACACTTCTTGAGTGGCAGCTGTTCCACCTTGCATTCCATCTAAAACAACAACATCTGCCCCAGCTTTAACAGCAAGAGCAGTATCATAATATGGTCTTGCTCCTGCAACTTTAATAAATATTGGAACTTTCCAACCTGTAATTTCTCTTATTTCTAAAATCTTAATTTTTAAATCATCAGGACCTGTCCAATCAGGATGTCTACATGCAGACCTTTGATCTATACCCTTAGGTAAAGTTCTCATTTCTGCAACCCGATCACTAATTTTTTGACCTAATAACATTCCACCACCACCAGGTTTAGCACCTTGTCCTATAACAATTTCAATAGCATCCGCTTTTCTAAGATCATCAGGATTCATTCCATATCTAGAAGGTAAAAGTTGATAGACTAAATTTTTAGACTGACCTCTCTCCTCAGGTGTCATTCCACCATCACCAGTAGTTGTAGATGTACCAGCCATACTTGCTCCACGTCCTAATGCTTCTTTAGCTCTTCCTGATAATGCACCAAAACTCATTCCAGCAATTGTAATTGGGATATCTAGTTCTAAAGGTTTTTTTGCGTAACGTGTTCCTAAAGTTACTTTTGTATTACAGGTTTCTCTATATCCTTCTAAAGGATATCTAGACATTGAAGCACCAAGAAAAAGTAAATCATCAAAGTGAGGAAGTTTCCTTTTTGAACCTCCACCTCTAATATCATAAATTCCAGTTGCTGCCGCTCTTCTTATTTCTGAATTTGTATACTCATCAAAAGTCCATGATATACGAGGGTGAGTTTTTTTATTATCTGACATTATTAATAGCTTGATACATTATCGATATTAAAGTTATAAAGTTTTCGTGCCGAACCATATCTCTTAAAACTATCTGGTTTAATATTTTTTATTTCACTTTTTTTTAAAAGAGTTGAAATTTTATTTAAATGCTTCTTTTCCATTTTTTTTTCTATGCAATCCGCACCCAAAGATTTAACTGATCCTTTAACAAAAATATCTGTTTCATAAAGACTGTCACCCAAAGCTTCACCAGCATCACCACAAACTAACATTGTTCCAGATTGAGCCATAAATGCAGACATATGACCAACCGAACCTTTAACTACAATATCAACTCCTTTCATCGAAATACCACATCTTGAACTAGCATCTCCATCAATTACAAGTAATCCACCATGAGCAGTTGCGCCAGCAGATTGTGAAGCATTACCTTTAACATGTACTGTTCCAGACATCATATTTTCAGCAACACCTGTTCCAACATTTCCATTTATTGTTACATGTGCTTTTTGATTCATTCCTGCACAATAATAGCCAACATGGCCTTTGATTAAAACTTTCATTTCCTGATTTAACCCAGCACATAATGCATGGCTTCCCTCAGGATTCATAATCACAAAGTCTCTATCATTTTTTTTATTATCTAAATTTTGTAAAGTATTATTAATTTCTCTCAATTTCTTTTTTTTTAAATCTAATTTCATTAATTTCCCCACGAGTAAACAATACCAGGCTCAGGCTCAAAAATTTTTGCACTATTTACATCTGGTAAATGTGCCATGGCTTGAAACTCTGATGCTATTGCAACATAGTTTTTTGTTTCTGCTATTACTGCAGGTTTACATGCTATTTCATCTCTAACAACTGCAAAACCTTTTCTAGTTCCTGTAATAAAAGTATAAAAACCATCTAAATCTTTAAGACCCGATGTAAGCGTATCTTTTAAAGATTTATTATTTGATAAACTGTTAGAAATATATCCTGCCGCAACTTCAGTATCATTTTCAGAGTTAAAGACGTTACCTTTTTTAGTGAGCTCTCTTCTTAAATTGTTATGATTTGATAATGATCCATTATGAACTAAACACTCATCTTCACCAGTTGAGTAGGGGTGAGATCCATCGGTAGTTATTGCACTTTCCGTAGCCATTCTTGTATGGCCTATTCCATGAGTACCACTAAAACTATCTAATTTAAATTTTTTTACTACATCTTTAGGATTACCAACTTGTTTAAATATTTCTATTGATCGGCCATACCCAACTATAGATACTTTAGGAAAATTAGAATTAATTATCTCAATTACTTTCTTTGGTTGTTCTAGAGTTTTTAGAATTACATGATCTGAGATTTGAGTAAGTTTAGTTTTTTTAATTTTTTTAGTTATTTCTTTCTTAAAGCTATTAAAGTTTAAACCATTAATACATAAAGAAAACTTGTATATTTTTTTACTTTCATCTTTGTAAATTGCAAAGCCAGCACTGTCTGGTCCACGAGATTCCATATTATTAAGCATACCTGACAACATTTTTCCTAAATTCTTTTCAAATTTTTTAGTTTTTAAGTAGATGCCAACAATTCCACACATAAATTTTTTTAAGTTTATTTTATTAAAGACAGTAGAAAATCTTTATAGTAGAAAATATTTCCCACTACAATGATGATAATAGCCGCTATCACTCCATACTTTGCTTTTGGAAAAACGACACCTCTCATCTTACTTGGTCTCTGATCTTCGTTATTATTTCTATCCATGATTGTATAATTTTTGTAAAAAAAAAGGGCGCCACAATTAAGTAGCGCCCAAATTTTTAATTGATATTACCAGTCGGTAATATTGCTCTTATGATCATTAGCGCCATGTCTTTTTCTTGCTAATCTTGAAAGTTTTTCACTCTCAGATCTAGCAGTTAAAACATGCCAGCCAATCCAAAAAACTACACCAAGAAAAACAAGTAAAGTTTCAGTGGATCCAGCTCCCGGATAAACTGCTCCGACAACCTCTTTTGCACTCAAATGATCTATCCAGTTTGTAACTGTAGCCATATTTTTTCTCCTTTACCTAGTTGAAGAGGCGACTGCTTTTTCAGCTTCTCTATCGTCCTCCATTATTTCATAGTCTAGTCCTGCTATTTCAACTTCACGCGGTATTCTTAATTTACCAAAAGCGCTTAGTATTCTAGCAATAACGTAGCCTGGTAACATTCCAAGAACTCCGAACATTATAATTGCTCCAAGGAATTGTCCCAGTGGATTGATTGATGCATAAGTTGACCCGTCCCACATAGCTCCAACATTATATCCAGATGCTGGGTAACCATTTAAAACAAATCCACAAATTATAAGACCAACAACTCCTGCATAACCATGTACTGCTACTGCACCAACTGCATCATCAATTTTGAACTTACGTTCAACCCAGTAATGCATTTTGTACGCTATAACAACACCGATCGCACCAATAAGCATTGCTTGTATCGGGTGATACAAATCATTACCTGCAGATGCACAGATGATCCCAGCTAGTCCACTCGAGTAAGTCCAGAATGGATCACCTTTAGCGACCACGTATCCAGCCAATAATCCACCTGATAATGACATCAAGAAGTTATAGGTTATTCCACTCAGTGTGGTTGGGGTTACATATATGTTTGTTGCTGTCCAGTACGTTACACCTTCCATTCCATATTCAGGTCCAAGATCAAATATCGGTATATTACATGCCGCATAAAATCCCCAGAAACCAGTATAGATTAAAAATAATCCAACTGTAACTAGCCATGGGTTTCTTGGCCCTATATTTCTTGGTTCACCACTTGATGAGAATTTTCCTATTCTAGGTCCTAAAACGATTAGAACACCTAAAGCAAATCCACCCGCAATTGCGTGAATTACTCCTGATGCGTAAGCGTCATGATATCCTAAAATTTTAAGCATCCATCCATCAAAATGCCATCCCCATGCAGCATCAATTACCCAGAAACACGAACCAATTGCAATTGCTAAAATACCAAATGCAAAAGTTGTAATTCTTTCAATGATTGCTCCAGAAACAATTGAAGCAGCTGTCCATGAAAATAGTAAGAATGCAGCCCAGAATACTCCACTTATACGGTCACCTAAGTTGACAGCCATAAATTCAGTATTTGCTACATACCATTTCGCACTAAAAGTACTTTCATCAGTAATTAATGCTGAACTCTCATTCATTATTGAAGGTGCTATTCCCGGTCCTGTTGGGAATGCCCAGTAAATCCACCAACCAAAGAAAAACCAGGTTACCGTTACTAGTGGTATTACCATGGTATTTTTCATTAAAGTATGCTGGTGATGTTTATATCGTGAGGCTCCAACTTCATACATACAAAACCCGACGTGAATCAGGAACATTAATACTACTGTTACCCAGTAGTAAAATTCTGTAAATATAACTGTAAGAGCGCCTAATTGATCATCCATAATCTCTCTCTCCTATTAGTTTTTAGAAAGACTATAAAATTTATATAGATGTGACAAACTATACATTGCTTAAATAAACAAGGAACCGCAACGAGTTTTAAAAAATAATCAACCTTTGATTGAGGTACTAAAACTTAAGGTAAGCTTTTTTCAAATCAACAAGAGGGTGCTTTTTAGACATTTGAAACTTAACTAAAAGCTCTCTTGCAATCATATCTCTGTCTTGTTGATTGTTTGGTAATTTGATTGATTTAGGAATTGTAACCCAACCATTTGCATTTCTGCAAAATACAGCAGGTCTGTCCTCTTCATAACCCATATGAATATCTTCTAACCAGTTAAGATCATCCCATCCCATAGCTTCTACATATTTTTTTAAGAATGGAGTCATCTTCTTATAATCAGGTAATAGGTTAACATCATATCTATAACCGATATGTTGCCCAATCATTTTTTCTCTAGCAGTCTCTTTAGATTTTCCACCTAGATTTTCTTTTTTTACTTTTGTTTTTGTTTTTTTCTTAACCATTTTTACCTCTTATATTTTGTGATAGTTATCAACACCAACAGTGAAGTTAGTTCCAGTTAACGGAACTTTAGCTAATGCAGATGACTCCATTGTTAGAGCAGCTAAATCTTCAGGCTCTAAAGAGTGAATATTAGTTTTACCACAAGCTCTTGCTAAAAGTTGAGCCTCTAATGTCATTGCATGAAGATAATTATAAACTCTTAATGCAGCATCATCAGGATTTAATCTAGCTCTTAATTTAGGATCTTGCGTTGCAACACCAACTGGACAACGACCAGTATGACAGTGATAACATTCACCAGCTTTTACACCCATTTCTTTTTCAAAGTTTGCTTCTGGTATATCTTTATTACAGTTTAAAGCCATTAAAGCACCAGTCCCAATTGCTATTGCATCAGCACCTAGAGCTAAAGCTTTTGCCATATCAGCACCATCTCTAACACCACCTGCATAAATTAAAGTTACTTGTCCAGTTTTACCAACATCATCAATAGCTCTTCTAGCTTCTCTGATTGCAGCAATTCCTGGAATACCAGTATTTGCAGCAGCTATGTGAGGACCAGCTCCTGTTGAACCTTCCATACCATCTAAAAATATTGAGTCTGGATTACATTTTGCTGCCATACGAACATCGTCATAAACTTTTGATGCACCTAATTTTAACTGAATTGGCACTTTGTTTTTTGTAAGTTGTCTTAATTCTTCAACTTTTAAAGCTAGATCATCTGGACCTAACCAGTCAGGGTGTCTTGCTGGAGATCTTTGATCAATACCAGATGGTAGAGATCTCATTTCTGCTACTTGATCAGTAACTTTTTGACCCATTAAATGTCCACCCATTCCAACTTTTTGTCCTTGACCAATAAATACTTCAATTGCATCAGCTAGTTGAGCATGATGAGGATTAAAACCATATCTTGATTGAATACATTGGTAATACCATTTTTCAGAATATCTTCTCTCATCTGGAATCATTCCACCTTCACCAGAACATGTTGCACTCCCAGCCATTGTTGCTCCTCTTGCTAAAGCGGTTTTTGCTTCATAAGAAAGTGCTCCAAAACTCATACCCGTAATATATACTGGTATATCTAATTCAATTGGGTTTTCACAATTTGGTCCGATTATAGTTTTTGTTTCACATTTTTCTCTATAACCCTCAATTACAAATCTTGTAAGAGTTCCGGGTAAAAAAACTAAATCATCAAATGTAGGAATTTTTTTCATTAATGCCATTCCACGCATTCTGTATCTTCCAAGTTGAGCTTTAATGTGAATATCGTCTATAACTTCAGGAGTAAAAATAGCGTTGTGGCCTAATAGACTTTTGTTTCTTTTACCTTCTTCGTGTGCATGAACATCAGCTTTACCACCAACACTTCCATTAGTTTTTTTTAATTTTTTACTATTTTTTTTAACTTTCTTTTTAGCCATTAGATAGCTCCTTTCTTTTCATGAGGTTCTAGATTATCATAGTTCCAAAGTTTTTTCCCTGCGACTATTTTTGTCATTTTACTGACATCAAATTTTTCACCTATCTCTGCAACTTTTAATTTTCTTTTTAACCAGTCTTGGTCACTATCTGTAAGATCTGATGGAACAGCATCACTTCCAAAAGAACCAATTTTACCACCAATAAAAATAGTACCATCATACATAGAATCTCCTAAATTTATTCCAACATCACCTAGAATAATAATTCTTCCTCTTTGCATCATAAAACCAGTGAATGCTCCAGCATCACCACCAACAATGATAGTTCCACCTTTCATATCAATACCAGTTCTAGCACCAACACTTCCTTTGCAAATTAAATCGCCACCTCTAATAGCTGCACCAAAACAAGAGCCTGCATTTTTTTCTATAACAACTTTTCCAGCCATTAAGTTTTCTGCGCAAGACCAACCAACTCTACCATTAATTCTTACAGTAGGTCCATCACAAGAACCCATACCAAAATAACCCAAACTTCCTTCAAAAATTAAGTTTAATTTATTTAAAATACCAACACCTAAACTATGTTTTCCTTGAGGGTTTTTAATAACAATTGTTCCATAGCCTTGGCTCATTAAATTGTCTATCTCTTTATTAGCCTCTGGAGCTGACATTTCTTTAACATCTAGTTCTGTTCTTTTATTAAAATCGACATCGTAAGTTCCAAAATAATAAAGATTTTCACCTTCATCAGGATTAAAAAACTTTTGTTGAGTTCTTCCTGTTAAAACTTCTGTGTGCATACCCATTGACTGGGACTTTGTTTTTTTTTCTGTAATTTTTATATTTGCCATACTTTCACCTCTCCATCATACGGATCATATGTATCTATCTCTTGTGGTAGAACTGATCTGATTGCTATTTCTTCTGAACCCATTGCTACTAAATCATCTGATTCATAAAGAACCAAAGGTTTTGCAGCCATAGTATCTTTTGCCATTCCTAAGAATCTTTAGTTGCAACAAAATATGTAAAAACTCCATCAAGACCTGTTAAAGAAGCCTTCATACCTTCTTCAAGAGATGCTCCTTCTCTCATTTTTTGAGCAATGTAAACGGCGATTAATTCTGAATCACATTCAGACATAAATCTCATGCCTTTATTTTCAAGCATTCTTCTATTATTCCAGTAGTTAGTTAATTGACCGTTATGAACAACAGAAACATCACTAAAAGGATAACCCCAAAAAGGGTGAGCAGATTTAATATCAACACCTGACTCAGTAGCCATTCTAGCATGACCAATTGCATGTGTTCCAACCAACTTATCTAAACTATATCTATCACAAACCATTTTAGCATTACCTAGATCTTTAATTACCTCTAATGATTTTCCCATGGAAAGAATTTCAACTCCTGGAATGCTTTCAATCTTTTGTGAAAACTCTAATAGATCCTTTACATCATAAGCAAGTTCATATCTCAAAGAGTAGGGCAGAATTCTTTCTTCTTTAACTATTTTGGCACCTAACTCAGATAAATACTGATCAACAACTTTTTTTCTTTGATCGTATACTGAAACATCCTCCATTATTGATGAACTTCCTTCACCAACATTTTCTCCAACTTTAAAACGCATAATAAAGTTTTTACCATCCGTATCTCCATACAAAGCGTAACCTGTAGAATCTTCTCCTCTATGTTTTAAAGCTTGAAGCATTCCTTGTAGTTCACTTCCCACATTTGATGATTTACCTCTATGTATTAATCCCGCTATTCCACACATATATTTCCCCTATTTTATTAAAGATTAAGGTAGACAGTCTAGATAAGTATCTAGATCCCACTGAGTTGTTGCACCTAAAAATCTTTCCCATTCATCATTTTTATACCAATGGAAAACTTTATACATTTCGTCCGGCATAGCTGCTTTGATAACTTCATCTTCTGCTAAACGATTTAGTGCTTCACCGAGACTTAAAGGTAATTTTTTAACTTTTTTACCAGCTGCCTGAGCATCATACATACTTCTAGACTTTGGTTTTCCTGGATCAATATTATTTGTTATCCCGTCATCAAAACATTTTAATAACCCAGATCCCATTAAATAAGGATTATGCATTGAATCCACTGAACGATATTCAAATCTACCTGGAGCAGAAACTCTTAAACCACAAGTTCTGTTTTGAAATCCCCAGTCAGCATAAACGGGCGCCCAAAATCCTGTATCCCACAACCTTCTATAAGAGTTTACTGTTGAAGAACCAATTGCAGTTAATGCACCCAAATGTTTCATTACTCCACCAATTGCTTTTAATCCAATTTTACCTGGTAGCTGAATATCATTAGTGTCTGGCATAAAGTAATTAGTTCCACCTTCAACATAAGTAAAAACATCGTCCATCGCTGGTATAGATTTATGAGATAATTTATTAATTTTATCTTTTCCACCTTTCCATAAAGACATGTTAGTGTGACAACCACTTGCAGATACACCCATAAAAGGTTTTGTCATAAAGCAAGCTATCAAATTAAACTCTCTAGCAACTTGTGCACAAATTTGTCTATAAGTTGAAAGTCTATCTGCATTTCTTAAAACATCATCATACATCCAGTTTAATTCTAATTGTCCTGGTGCATCTTCATGATCACCTTGAATCATATCAAAGCCCATCGCTCTAGCGTATTCAAAAACTTTCATAAACACTGGTCTTAGAGATTCAAACTGATCTATGTGATAACAATAAGGTTTAGAAAAACCTTTGCCAGTTGGTGAGCCATCTTCATTTTTAGTCAACCACATCATTTCTGGCTCTGTTCCAACTCTTAATTGGTAACCATGTTTCTTTTTAAATTCTTGAGCATGTATTCTTAAATTTCCACGGCAATCAGAAGTTAAATGAGCACCTGGATTATCTCTTTCTTCTCTATTTCTAAAGCAAGTAACGAATACTCTTGCAACTTTTTTATCCCAAGGAAGCTGACAAAATGTTTCAGGATCAGGTATGCCAACTAGTTCTTTAGCTTCTGGCCCATAACCAATATAATCTCCATGACGATCAACAAATAAGTTAGCTGTAGCACCATAAACTAATTGAAATCCTTTTTCACAAGTTCTTTCCCAATGATCAGTAGGAATACCTTTTCCCACAACTCTTCCAGTTACAGAAATAAATTGAAAAAATATATACTCAACACCTAGTTCGTTAATTTTAGCTCTAACTTGTTTTACTAACTTGTCTCTACCAGGCTGTCTAACGTGTCTGTCTAAATCTGTCATTATCTCTCCCCCTAATGAATTTTAATACACGAACCCTAGCTGAAAATTATATTAGTGTCTAGGCATCTTGATTATAATAAATATATATAATTTGTATAACTACTGTGAGCTATTACATGTATAAGTTGTGTAAATAATATTGTTTTGATTTAAATTTAATTTAAATTTTTTCTTAGCTCCACGGGAATGGACTATTCGAGGTAGGGTGAAGCTCTCCTTTTTCATAACGATCAAATCTAAAAGGTTTTAATAATTCACTTTCAGTTCCAAGAATTTCTTGTGCAACAAGTTCACCGACACCAATCATTTTGTATCCATGATTTGCATCAGCAATCATATAAACATTTTCTAAAAACCTATCAAAGATAGGAAAATTGTCAGGTGTCATACATCCTAAGCCACCTGATGGTCCTTTTCTATACAAACCTGATTTACCTTCAAATCTCTTATGACAATGTGCTAAAGCTGAACACCACATATCATTAAATGATTCTGTGGTTTGAAACTCAGGTGAATCTATTCCATATGGATCTATGTTTATCTTATCAAAATGTTTATCTACTATGTATGGAGAGGTTCCACCTTGAACACCAAGACCTTCAATATCTGGCTTATAATAAATTCCCCAAAGCTCATCTGTTATTAATTTTTTAGTTGTATCAGAATATAATGGGGCTGTAGAATCAACATGCATTACAGGAGGCTGACCACCGTCATTCATTTTTAAAAAATCTTTATCAACACCAATAACACCTTCTTGTAACATCCAATATTTCCACATATCCTCTTTATGAAATTTTCCATCTTGTCCTTTAATATTAGCAACTTTTGGAAGTTCTAACATGTTCCAAAAATCTCTAACCCAAGGACCAGCACCAACGACTACTTGTTCGCACTCAATAATTCCTTTGTCTGTCTCAACACCATTAACTGCTTTACTAGTACTACTTTTTTTAAAGCCTGTAACCGTAACACCCTTAATAATATTAACTCCGTTTGTATTAGTTTTTTCTTCTAGAGCTTTTATAGAAGCTTTGTTGAATGCATAACCACCTTTTTTTTCATGTAATACGGATGTAATTCCTGTTGCTTGCCAATCGTCAAACATACCCTTCATATATTTAGTACATTCTTTTTCACCTTCTATAAATTCCGATTCATATCCAATAGCTTTTTGTTGCTCATATATTGTAGCAACATCTTCGTGCATAACTTCAGGAGATATTTGTAAATACCCAACAGCATTATATTTCCAAGCCTTAGGATCACTTTCCCAGACAGAAACTGAGTGAGCCATTAATTCTCTCATAGCAGGTTGGAAATAATTATTTCTAATAACGCCACAAGCTATTCCACTTGCACCCGCTGCAGTATCTTTTTTTTCAAGAATTACAATGTCACCAGGGTTTTTATAAGTCTCAGAAAGTTTCCAGGCTGTGCTTAGCCCATGAATTCCGCCACCGATGATTACTACTTTTGCTTTAGTTGGTAGTGTTGTCATATCAAAACTCTATTCTTCTGAAGATCAATTAATAGGATTATTTTTATAACAAAAAAATATATATATAAAATAGTAACTTAGTGAGTTGCTTAAATAAGTGTTTAATAGCTGATATTTTTAAGTGTATCCAGATAATCATTAAATTCTTTAATGAACGTTTCACTGGGCTTAATATTTTTTATTCTCTGATCAGTTGAAGTTTTTTCTAAAAAAAAAATCCTTTAATACATGCTTCATTAATTATCAAAGCTGCTTTTGGTCTGGAAGTTTTAAAAAGTCTTGTTTTCAATTCTTCTACTGAAAGCTTTTCATTGATCTTATATGCGTGCATTACCAACAGCATCAAATGGTAATGAGAGGGTGATTTCCTAAAAAAATAGTTGCTTGAAGTATGAGACCTTTTAACTTGATCTTCCCAGAAATCTAAAAGATTTTTTTTTTGATTCATAATATTGCTTAAGCTCTAACTCTAGACTTTGTTGGATCATAGAAAGGAAATGCCACCACTTTAGCAGTAATTCTTTTTTGATGACCGTCAATTTTTCCTATTTCTACTTTAGATCCTATTTCAGAATATTTAACATCAATTCTACATAGCGCAATATTTTTTCCAAGTTTAGGAGATAACATTCCACTAGTTACTACACCAACTTGACCTCGACCTATATAAACATTATCACCATGCGCTGCAGGTTCGTGTCCATCCAATTCTAAGCCAATTAATTTCTTTTGTGGGTTTGCTTTTCTTTTAATTAATTCTTCCTTACCTATAAAATCATCTTCTTTAGTTTTAAGTGGAACTGTAAAACCAATTCCTGCTTCAAAGGGATCTGTTTGATCATCAAACTCATAGCCATAAAAAATTAGTCCAGCTTCAATACGAACCATGTCTAAAGCTTCAAGGCCTAATGGGGTAATATCAAACTCTTTACCAGCTTCCCAAACTTTATCCCAAACCTCTGCTGCATCTTTTGGATGACACCATATCTCATAACCAAGTTCACCCGTGTAACCTGTTCTTGAAATAACAATTGGCGTTCCCGTTTCGTGATCTATTCTTGCAATATTAAATCTAAACCACCCAAGCTCAGTGATCGATGGCTGTATTGGAGGTGTCCACACAAATTTTTCTAAAATTTTTCTACTGTTTGGACCTTGAACTGCAATGTTATGTATATGATCTGTTGCAGATTTAATCCAAACTTTATAATTTTTCTTTTTAGCTTGTTCTTTTAACCATTCACCGCTGTATTCATCTCCACCAATCCATCTAAAGTTATCCTGTCCTAATTTAAATAAAGTACCATCATCTAACATGCAGCCATTTTCATAACACATAGCTGTATAAACAACTTGCCCAACTGATAATTTTTTTACATTTCTAGTAAGTGTGTATTGCATTAAATTTTCTGCATCAGGTCCAAGAATTTCAAACTTTCTAAGAGGTGATAAGTCTGTTGCAATTGCACTTTCTCTACAAGCCGTATATTCTTTTATAGTTCCTGAATTTGTAAAATTATTAGCAAGCCAAAAACCTTTATACTCAACAAAATTTCTTGTGAGTTCTGAAGTTTTTTTATGGAAACCTGTTTCTTGAGTTAGTTTGGGCTCTGAGTTTGTTTTCATTCTAAATGCTATTGCTTTTGAATACTTTTTTTCTTTGAATAAGTCCTAACAAAAATATCAGTTGGATTCCAGCCATTTGCACCATCAACATCACAAGGACAAGCAGACGATATACAGGTTAAATCCTTTAAAGCTCTAAACAAAACATAATCTCCAGGTCTTGACCAAGGTTCATCAAAAGATGCAACATTATTAGCATCTATCGCTGTGTTAAAAAAAAGATTTATTGCAGACCAACTTTTTCTAGAATTGATGTCGTATTTATTTAATCTATTATTAAAATTGTCAGTACAATTAATATGACCCATATAACCCATATCTTCATAATATTTTGATGTGCAAGCAAGATTGAAAGTATCATGTCTTCCAACCGTATCTCTTACAACTTCAATCATAGCTTCATGATCGCCATCATAAAACTTTGAAAACAAACCAGGTCCAGGATATGCACCACCCATAAATGTTCTTGTTGCTTTATCATCTATAATACTTTCAATGCCATCGTTTAACTTTTGTGTATCAAAAGCAAGAAAATCAGAGCATTGCCTTCCACCTGGATCAATTATCTGAATATATTCACCAGCTTTAACTTCATAAGTTTCAGCAGTTCTTCTTTTTATAAGCTGTTCTATAATTGGATCACTGAGTGGATCTGGCAAAATAAACTGTTCATCTGTTTCAATAAATTTAGCTTTATTTAAAAAAATAGTTAAATCTGTTGGTGGATTTTGTTCATGAACATTCATTGCATCACCAGGTGCAGCAATCATAACTACACATTTATCTTTTGAAGTCAGTGTTATTTTTTCACCCATCATACAATCATTGTTAAAAATAATTGATGATTTAGCATTTTTTAAGTCAAAGTTTTTTTTCTTTAGCAGTCTTAAAATTGTTTCATCTCTAGAAATAGTTTTTTTTGAAAAGTCTGCATTAGCATTTTCTTTTAAATTTAAAATAGATAGATCCGATTTGCCTTCTGAGTTAAAAACAATTATTTCACAAATTTGTTTTCCTTCTTCATTAATAATGTCTATTTTATCTTCTGGTAAAACTTCTATTATAGAAAGTCCACCACCTCTTACAAAATATCTCTCAACTCCAGGTGGTAAAGTTCTTAAACCAGGATTTCGTATATCATTACTAGTATGTAGCATTATCACTATAAAATTAATTATTTAGTTTCAGCATAATATAATCAAAGACCATTGACTATAAATTTAATAAGTGAGAACATAGTTTATTAAACATAATATTAAGGAGAGAGAATATAATGAAAAAAATAATATCATTAATATCTGCCTTAGTAATTTCAGCAGTAAGTTTTGCTGGAGTATCTAATGCAGCTGACAGTAAAAAACCTATCGTTATTCCAACTCATAACTGGTCAAGCCAAATTGTAATGGCCCACGTTATTGGTGGAATTTTTGAAAGTATGGGAAATAATGTAAAATACGTAAACACAGACTCACAAGCTGTTTATGAAGCAATTCGTATCGGTGATGTAAGTTTATCTCATGAAGTATGGGAATCTGCGTTTGGAAAATCATTTACTACAGCACTAGACAAAGGTGGTCTGGTTGACTGGGGAGATCATGAAGCTAGAACTCTTGAAGATATGGGTTATCCAAACTGGGTTGCTGAAAAAGGACTATGTCCTGGTCTTCCAGACTGGACTGCATTAAAAAATCCAGCTTGTGCTAAAAACTTTACAACACCTGACTCAGGTGGAAAAGGACGAATGTTAGAAGGTCCACAAAGTTGGCATGGAGATTTAATACCTCAAAGGGTTGATGCTTTAGGACTTGGAGATCTTTGGACTGTTAAATTTGCTGGAAGTGCAGATGCACTTTGGGCTGAACTTAAAGCAGCTGAAAAAGAAGGAAGAGGAACTATAATATTTAACTGGACACCAAACTTCACAGATGGTGCTGGTTTTACTTTTATAGATTTCCCTCCATATTCAGCAGGTTGTAGACCAGAAGACGGTGGTGATGGAAAATGTGGTTCGCCAGATGGTTATTTGAAAAAGGCTGTAACTGCAGACTTTCCAAAAACACATCCAGCAGCAGCAGCGGCATTTAAAAAAATGTCATTCTCTACAAGTCACATTGGTGCAATGGCTGCTTTAGTTGACCTTGACAAAATGACTCATGAAGATGCAGCTAAAAAATGGTTAGCTGATAATAAGAGTGTTTGGCAAGCTTTTACTAAATAAGGGTAACAGTTAATAAATTGAAATCTCTCCCAACAATGTTGGGGGGGATTTTTTTTAAAGAATGTGCTTTCGCACAAATTCAAATTACGAACCTATTAATTAAATGATAAAGCTTTTTTTATATATATCTATCAGTCTATTAGTTTTTAATTCTTCTTTTGCAAAAAATATAGACATACAAGAAGATATTAAAATTGGTTTTGTATGTGAATTAGAAAAGAAAATACTCAAGAACTCAGAATATAATTATAAAACTTTTTTGGCAAAAGATTTAGATGATCAAAATTTAGATAAATTTGAAATCAATGCAAAGAGACCAGAAAAACTTTTGATCAACGGGTTATCATTGTTCCTCTCACAAACTGTAAAATTTGAAGTAAAAGTTGTAAATAAAGACATAGTTTTATTCAAAGCTTTTGATGAAGGAAAAAATTACTCAGAATCAGGTATAATTAACAGAAAATCAGGTGAATTAGTTCACGAAATTACAATAGGTATAAAAAGTGATAATCTTGAAAAAAATATTTCTTTTTACTCGTGCACTTAAATAAAAAAAAATGAAAAAATATTTATTTTATATAGCTTTAAGTTTTTTAGTCGCAACATCAGTATCAGCTCGAAAGACAGGTTGTGAAGGAAACTGTAAAGATGGCTTTGGTAAATGGACTTACACTGACAAAACAACTTATGAGGGGAATTGGGTTGGCACACAAAAACAAGGACAAGGAGTTGAGACTTGGCCTAATGGATATATTTATAAAGGTGAGTTTAAAAATAGTATGTGGAGTGGAAAGGGTATTTTGACTTTTCCAAACGGTGCAACTTATAATGGGGAATGGGCCAATGGGTTTATGAATGGAGAGGGAACATTTACATGGTCCGATGGAAAAGAAAAAAAAGGAATTTGGAAAAATGGCAAATTCCAAGAATAGATAAAAATGTTACAAAATATATATTTAAATAAACTAAAGAAGATATCTGAGCCAGTTAGACAATTTGGAGGTCTTATCATCTTAATAATTATTGTAATTTTTTCCTTTGCTATCTTAAATAATATTTTTGGTGAGGGTGAAGAGCTAATTGCTAAAATGAAAAAAGAAGAAGAAAGAATTGCAGAGACAAGAAAACAAAATGAACTGATTTCAAGTTTGCCATCAGGAATTTTAGCATTTTATGATGGAACTGATCATTATAAGTTGTCTTTAGAGCAATATGAAAAAGTCTGCAACGCAACAAAGATTATTCCTCAGCGTGCAATTATGGGTGCCAATTTTTTGAATTTTAGAGCACATCATATTTATACTATTAATGGAAATAAAATTGATGAAACGTTTGTTAAATGGAATAAGGAAAATAATAAATGCTTTGCAGGTTTTACAGTTAGTGGGAATAATGTTGGGGTAGATGAAAAAATTACTGTTAAAGGAGAGGTTTTAAATTTTTTAAGTACTGGAATTGATACAAGAGTTTATTTTATTAAAAATTTTTAAGGAGAAAAACGATAAATATAAATAATATAAAAAGTGTTTTTTATTTTTATTTCGTATAACTTATTAAAACATTATGACCGATACAGTAATCAAATGTGAATCTGTTTACAAAATTTTTGGAACAAATGCCAAAAAGATGCTTCAAGATGCAAATGGAAATGTAGATGCTAAAACATTTCAAGAAAACGGATGTATAGTGGGTGTTAATAATGCCTCTTTTGAGGTTTCAAAAGGTGAAATGTTAGTTGTGATGGGTTTATCAGGCTCAGGGAAATCAACATTGTTAAGATGTATTTCTAGATTAACAGATGCAACTGCTGGAAAAATTTCTATAGAAGGTCAAGATTTACTTTCATTAAGCAATAAAGAACTGATTGATCTCCGAAGAAATAAAATGGGTATGGTGTTTCAAAGCTTTGCCTTGCTTCCCCATAAAACAGTTGTGGAAAATATTGCCTTCCCACTTCAAATAAAGGGTATTAAAATTAAAGATAGCATCAATAAAGCAATGGAAATGGTAAAATTAGTTGGTCTTGATGGTAGAGAAAATTATTTTCCAAGAGAGCTTTCTGGTGGACAACAACAAAGAGTAGGTATTGCAAGATCATTAGCTGTTGAACCTGATATTTGGTTTTTAGATGAACCATTTTCTGCATTAGATCCATTAATTAGAAAAGAGATGCAAGATGAATTTTTGAGACTTCAAGAAAAATTACAAAAAACAATTATGTTTATTACACACGATTTTGATGAAGCTTTAAAACTTGCTGACCGTATTGCAATAATGAAAGATGGTATAATTGAACAATTGGATACCCCAGCTAACATTGTTTTAAATCCAGCAACAGAATATGTGAAAAAATTTACTGAAGAAGTTCCTAGGGAGAAGGTTTTAAAAATAGAAGATGTGATGGAAAAACCAAATAATGAAAATTTAAGTGATTTAAAAGTTTTTAGAAATGAAATAATTGAAAATGTTGCTGAGAAGATATTAACTCAAGAGAAGTCAGTATCTGTAATCGATGAAAACAATCAAATTGTTGGCACTGTTCATCCATCAAAAATAATTTACACAGTTTTTGGTGGAAAAAAAAACAATGATTAAAATATGGAATTATTAAAAAAATATCCAAAAGTATTTCAATGGTTATTTTTGTTAGTTGCTTTTTTTACTTTATGTTTTGCAATTGATGTCCCAGAAACTTATAAATTTATTAGAGGTCAAGCAGAATTCATTAAAGATCCAAATCAAAGCACTTACACGCTCTTTGGTGCAGAAGTAAGGTATTATGCATTTGATGTTTTTTGGAGACTACCTCCTTTGCTTGGATGGTTACCTATATGGATAAATGATTCATTATTTTTTTTAATGAATGATTGGATGCCAATGGAATTTTGGAATGAAGATACTCAAGAATTTAAAACACGACCTCTAGTTTTACAAATAACAAGAAATTTAACCTCATTTATAACGTTTCTCATAGAATTAATAAGAGAGATTTTATTAGGTGGTGTTGAAACTATTGTTGCATTTACAAGTTGGGATTGGATAAGTGAAAATTCATGGGCAGAATTGCCAGGATTGCCTTGGACAATTGTTGCTGCGGGTGCAGCGGTACTTGGATATAAATTAAGTGGCAAAGGTCTAGCGCTATTCGCTGCTATAGTTATGATTTATATTTCTATTTTTGGTCAATGGAAGCCTTCGATGCAAACACTTTCTTTTATATTAGTTGCAGCACCACTATCTTTTATTTTTGGTTTGAGTTTAGGAATTGCAGCGTTCAAAAGTAAACGTGTGGAGAAAGCTTTATACCCAATACTTTTAGTTATGCAGACTATGCCTCAATACGCAGTGTTGGTTCCTGCAATTGTTCTCTTTGGTGTTGGAGATCATGCTGGAGTAATTATAACTATGGTTGTAGCTGTTCCACCAATGATATTACTAACTTTGTTAGGTCTTAGAGGGGTATCGCCTGAAGTTATTGAAGCTGGTAAAATGAGTGGATGTAATAATTTACAACTTATGTTTAAAGTATTAATCCCAACTGCAAGAAGGGATATTTTGATTGGAGTAAATCAAGTTATCATGGTGTGTTTTTCTATGGCAGTAATTTCAGCGTTTATAGGTGCTAAAGGTTTAGGATTTAATCTATTATTAGCTCTAAATCAGTTGAACATTGGATTAGCGTTAGAAGCAGGTTTATGTATCAGTTTGATTGCAATATTACTTGATAAATTATCCTTAGCTTGGGCAAATAAACAAATAGATTACTTTGGTAACCTAACTTTTTTTCAAAGATATAAAAATACATTATTTTTTTCTGGTGCAATATTCATTGGAATTATACTTGCTTATGTTGGGTCTTTTTACTTTAAGGAAGGTTTTAATTATTTGTATGAAATTCCCCACAATAAAGGAATATCAACAGCAGATTTTTGGAATAAAGGAGTTGATTGGATTTGGGATACTTTCTTTCAAACTTTAAAAATTTTTAATACATGGTTGATAGTTGATGTATTGCAGCCTATGCGTGCTGCATATTTAAGAATGCCTATTGTTGCAACCTTTGTTTTGGTTATGGGTGCTGGATATATAATTGGTGGAATACGTTCTGCTTTTGTAGTTGGGGGATTAACATTATTTATAGCTCTAAGTCCATGGTGGGACAGAGCTTTAGTTACAACTTATATGGCAACTTTTGGAGTTATATTATCTTGTATAATTGGTTTTACTGTTGGTACTTTATGTTTTCAGAATAAACATACTACAAATTTTATGTTGGGAGTTTGTGATATTTTTCAAACATTCCCTTCATTTGTATACTTAATTCCAGTTATGATGCTTTTTGGAGTTACAGACACATCAGTATTAATTGCAGTAGTTGTATATGCAACTATACCAGCAACGAGATATACTATTGAAGGATTAAGAAGTGTTCCATCTTCTTTACATGATGCAGCTTCAATGTCAGGTGTAACAAAAATACAAAGATTGCTGAAAATAGAATTCCCATTAGCACTTCCTCACATGATGCTTGGTTTAAATCAAACAATCGTATTTGCTTTATTTATGGTAATTATTGGGGCATTTATTGGAACTGAGGATTTAGGACAATATATTTTAAAAGCTATATCTGATAAAAAAGGTGCAGGTATAGGTCTAACACTAGGTCTTTGTGTTGCTTTTATAGGCCTGATTTTTGATAATTTAATTAGAACTTGGGTAGAAAAAAGAAAAAAACACCTGGGTATAGATTAATTAAAATACTCAACTTCAGAAAAAGTATCTGTTGGAAAAATCCAATAAAATTCCAAGGTTTCGGTTCCAACATTCTTCAAAGCATGTTTTGCATTTCCTGAAATATAAACTACATCACCTTTTTTAATTTCTTCTAGATCACCAGATTTATTTAATATTCCTTTACCATTAGAAACTACATATATTTCTGCAGGTGAATGATAATGGAGTGTCAAGTCACCACCTGGAGCAATTTCAGCAAAACCAAGTGAAAGTCCAGAACTTCCCATAAAATCTGCATCAATTAAGAATTTCCATCTAACACCTGGATATTTTTCAGTTGATGACCACTCTTGATCAGAGACAGATTTAAGGTTTTTTACAAAAATCATAAAAAATCACAACTTATCGATTATTTTTTGGGTTGATCTAAAAAAGTTTTTAAAGAATCATCCATCGCAACTTCCCAATCTGTATGATGTTTTGGACCAATTGATCCAGTTACAGGTGAAGCAAAGGACTTATTTCTATATGTCATAATATTTTCTACCTTATGATGTTCCCATTCTTTAAAAGTTTTTCTAATTAATTCAAAATCAATTTTTGGATAATCAGATAAATTGTGAAGTTCTTTTGTGTACTCTGTTTGGAAATCAATCATTTGATCTGCATTTTCTAACTTTTCTTCAAGAGATACCCATTTATTGATATCTTTTTCAATCTCCGTGTCACTTGGAACTTTAATTTTTCCCATTATAATATCTCTTGCAAACCAAGCCTGACAATCAAACATATTGAAAGTATGAAATTGATCTTGCATACCAAGGTATATTAATTTGTGATTATTTTGCCAAACCACACCTTTATATAACTTTGGTGGATATAATCTGTTTCCTGTTTTTAATTTAAGATCTTCAGATATAAAAGGAAAATGATGGAGATATCCTGTGCATAAAATTACAGCATCTGTTTCTTGAACATGACCGTCTTTAAATATCGCCTTATTACCTTCAAGTCTATCTAGGTGAAAAACTTCTTTCATTCCATTGGGCCATTTAAATCCCATTGGATTATGTCTATAGGCTATAGTCACACTTTTTGCCCCATACTTATGACATTGAAGAGCTACATCTTCTGCAGAATAGCTACTTCCTAAAACAACAACATTTTTATCTCGAAATTCTTCAGCATCTCTAAAATCATGAGAGTGCATTATTCTTCCAGGAAACGCTTTCATTCCTGGATATTCTGGAATAAACGGAACTGAGAAATGACCAGTTGATACTATTACATAATCAAAAACATCTTTTGAAATTTTATCATTCTTTTTATCACGATAAGTAATTTCAAAATTTTTACCATCAAAAGACACATTGCTAACAGAGGTGTTAAATTTAATTTTAGACTTTAAATTTCCCTTTTTAACTCTACCCAAAATATAATCGTATAAAACTTCTCTGGGTGGAAAAGATGGAATTGGTTTTCCAAAGTGTTCATCAAATGAATAGTCAGCAAACTCTAGACATTCTTTAGGACCATTGGACCAAAGATATCTATACATACTGTTAGGTACAGGGTCGCCGTATTGGTCAGAACCTGTTCTCCAACTGTAATTCCATAAGCCTCCCCAATCTTCTTGTTTATCAAAACAAACTATTTCAGGTATCTTTTCACCTTTTTTTTCAGCTTGCTCAAAAGATCTCAAAGCAGATAAACCACAAGGCCCGGCACCAATAATCGCTACTTTTGTCATAAAATCACCTCTCCCTAATAAATTTATAACTGTACTTTACCAACAAAATGCTAAAAATTAATATAAAAAAATACAGTATTATGAAAAAAATTATTATTATTGGTGCTGGAGCGATGGGGTCTGCATTCGCTGTACCATGTTTAGAAAATAAAAATGATGTAACGCTCATTGGTACTCACCTTGAGGATGATTTAATAAATAAAATTCAATTAAATAATAATTTCCATCCAACCTTAAATATTGAATTACCATCAAAACTAAAGGTAGAAAAATTTGAGAAATTACAATCAATACTTGAAGGTGAGGTAGATATAATTGTTGCTGGAGTTAGCTCTGTAGGAATTGAATGGTTTGTTAATCAAATATCAAAAAAGTATAAGAAAAATACTCCCATTATTTTATTAACAAAAGGTTTAGCCATAGAGGGCAATGAATTAATAACACTTTCAGATAAAATTAAAAAACTTCTCAAGGAAAAAGGTCATGGAGAAGTAAATATTTCAGCAATCAAAGGACCTTGTTTAGCAGCAGGTCTTGCATATAAAATGAGAACAGGAACGGTTATTGCAAACCCAGATATTAAAGAAACAGAAAAATTAAAAAAAATTATATCAACAAATTATTATTCAACAGAAGTATCAGATGATTTAACTGGCATCGAATTATCAGGTGCAATTAAAAATATTTATTCAATGTTGATTGGAGCTTCTGAAGGATTAAGCAATTCAAAAGCACCTAAGGAAATTCAATCTAAATATTATTTAAATACATCAGCCTCATTAATCCATAGATCAATTTCTGAAATGGTTGAATTTGTTTCTTTCTATGGAGGAAGAGCAGAAACTGTTTATGGCTTAGCTGGTTTAGGAGATTTATATGTAAGCGCAATAGGGGGAAGAAATAGTTTGATGGGAAAATATTTAGGTGAAGGATATTTATATAAAGAAGCTAAAGAAAAATTTATGAAAAATATTACAGTAGAGGGTGCGCAACTTGCATTAGAAATTGGACCTAAAATTTTACAAGATCTTAATTCTAAACATTTTCCATTAATGTTTAGTATGCTACACACTATATGTGAAAATAAGAAATTAGAAATTCAATGGTAAAAAATATATTAATATTTGTTTTTATAGTGCTTGGAATGGTGGTTATTCTAAATTTTAGTGATCATAATTTAAAAAGAGCTGTCGATGCCTGCCTAGCTGGAAGTCAAAAATTATCTAAATCAAAAATTACAGATCTAAAAGAAGCTAAAAAATTTTGTGAAGAAGAAATTAAAAAAAATAAAAATTAAAAAGAGACCCTTAAATGAAGTCAAATTGGAATTATCCAACAACTATGTGGGTTGGAAAAGATAGAATTAAAGATCTAAGTATTGCTTGCAAAACTTTGAACATTAATAAACCATTGTTAGTAACTGATAGTGGTCTTGCTAAATCAAAAATTGTAATCAATGTGCTAAGGAATTTAAAAGAAGACGGTATTTCAGCTGAATTATATTCAAATGTTGTGGGTAATCCAACTGGCACCAATGTAACTGAGGGTGCGGATTATTATAATAAAAATAATTGTGATGGAGTAATAGCTTTTGGAGGGGGAAGTGGCCTAGATGTTGGTAAAGCAATTGCATTTATGTCAGGTCAAACACTACCTATTTGGGATTTTGAAGATGTTGGTGATAATTGGACTAAAGCAAACTCTGACAAAATTGCATCAATTATTGCTGTACCAACAACTGCTGGAACAGGATCAGAAACAGGACGAGCATCTGTAATATTAAATGAAGAAACGGGTGTAAAAAATATAATTTTTCATCCTAAGTTTTTACCTTCAATAGTTATTTTAGATCCGGTATTAACACTTAGTTTGCCTGCAAAGATTACAGCTGCAACTGGTATGGATGCGCTAGCTCACAATTTGGAAGCATATTGTGCACCAGGATATCACCCAATGGCTGATGGAATTGCTTTAGAGGGTATGAGATTAATTAATGAATGGTTACTTGAAGCAGTTAACAACGGATCAAATATTGAAGCTAGACAAAACATGTTAACAGCAGCAAGCATGGGAGCAACAGCATTTCAAAAAGGCTTGGGGGCAATTCACTCATTAAGCCATCCAGTAAATGCTTTAAATAATATTCATCATGGTTTATCCAATGCAATATTCATGCCTTATGTATTAACCTTTAATAAAAATGTAATTGAAAAAAAAATAATAAAGATTTGCGATTATTTAGAACTTAAAGATAGATCTTTTGATGGCTTTGTTAACTGGGTTTTAGATTTAAGAAAAAAACTAGATATGCCACATAAATTATCAGAAGTGATTGATGAAAAAGATTTTGATATTGATAGATTATCAAAAATGGCTTTAGCTGATCCATCTACTGGAGGAAATCCAAAAAAATTAACTGAAAATGATATGAGAACAATGTATCAGTATAGTATGCGTGGAGAATTGTTTAAATGAGTAATTTAAATATTTTAATTGTTGAAGGAAATATTAGAGAAGATAGTGAGTTTTTTATTAAAGCAGCTGGAAGCTCTGCAGCAGATAACTTAAAAAATTTAATTTTAAAGATAGAGCCATTAATAAATACAGAAATCATAAATCCTGGTCATGATGAAGAGACAACGAGTGCTTTAAAAAATATGAGTAAATATAATGGCATTGTGTTTACTGGTGGTGCAATGAGAATAAATGATATGACAGATGTGATTAAGAAACATATCAATTTTGCATCTAATTGCTTTAATCATAAAAATAAGATTTTAGCAATTTGTTGGGGATTACAAGTCTGTTCAACAGCAGCTGGGGGTAAAGTAAATCCTGGAAAAAATGGCGCTCATATTGGAATTGCATCAGATGTAATTATTAACAGTGAAGGTGAAAAACACTTCATATACAAAGATAAAAAAAAAGTTTTTACCTCACCAGCATTTAATTTTGATGAGGTAAGTGAATTGCCAAAAAATACTACTCTTTTATCAAGTGACAAAGTTAACAATGTAATGGGTGTTAGCTTTAATGCGGGAAGCTCAGAAATTATTGGTTTACAATACCATCCTGATTATGAATATTTTCAGATGCTTAATCTTATTGATGGTCGTAAAGAACGATTATTTGTAAATAAAAATTTCTTAAATGAAGAAGAGTATGAAAGCCATATCTCATTCATAAAATCTCAAGACGAACTATTAGATTTTAATAATAGAACATGTGAAGTTAGAAATTGGCTTAATTATATACGTAACTAATTTTTAAAACAGACCTTCAATTTCACCATTTTTATTTAGTTTAATCGAGTCTGCTGCTGGAACTCTTGGTAGTCCAGGCATAGTCATAACAGCGCCGCATATAACAACAATAAACTCTGCCCCTGAAGAGAGTTTAATTTCTCTGATTGGTAAAGAATGTCCTGTTGGTGCACCTTTTAAGCTTGGGTCTGTTGAAAAGCTGTATTGAGTTTTTGCAATACAAATTGGGAAATCTCCGTAACCAGCTTCTTCAAAGCTTTTTAATTGATCTCTAATTTTAGTATCAGCAATAACTTCATCTGCTCTATAAATTTCTTTTGCAATTGTTTCTATTTTTTTAAATAGAGGAGTTTTGCTCTCATATAAGAATTTAAATTTTTCTTCATTTTTATCACATAATTCAGCAACATGGCTTGCAAGTTCTTTTGTACCTTCACCACCGTTTGCCCAATGAGTACAGAGACTTGCTTTAATACCAATAGTGTCACAAAATTCTATCAAAGCTTTTACTTCATTATCTGTATCTTTAATAAAATGATTAACAGCTACTGCAACTGGTAAACCAAATTTTTTAACATTTTCCACGTGTCTTTGAAGATTAACTAAACCTTTTTTTAAGGCTTCCACATTTTCTGCTTTAAGGTCATCTTTTGCTACACCACCATGCATTTTTAAAGCCCTAATAGTTGCAACAATTACAACACAGCTAGGTTTTAAATCTGACTTTCTACATTTAATATTAAGAAATTTTTCTGCACCAAGGTCCGCACCAAATCCTGCTTCTGTAACAACATAGTCAGCGAGTTTAAGTCCAGTCTTTGTTGCAATTACAGAATTACAGCCATGTGCAATATTAGCAAATGGACCACCATGAATAATTGCAGGATTGTTTTCCAAAGTTTGAGTAACATTAGGTCTAATGGCATCTTTTAATAATACAGTCATTGGACCTTGTGCTTTTAAATCTTTAGCATAAACAGGTTTTTTATCTCTAGTATAGGCAATTGTAATATTTCCTATTCTTTTTTCTAAATCTTCTAAATCATTTGATAAGCAAAAGATTGCCATGATTTCAGATGCAACAGTTATATCAAAACCATCTTCTCTTGGAAAACCATTTGCAACTCCACCTAAATTTATATTTATAGATCTTAATGAACGATCATTCATGTCCATTACTCTTTTCCAAAAAATTCTTCTAACATCGATATCTAATTTATTTCCCCAATAAATATGATTATCAATTAAAGCCGACAATAAATTATGAGCTGAGGTTATTGCATGAAAATCTCCAGTAAAATGTAAATTAATTTGCTCCATTGGAACAACTTGGGCATATCCGCCACCAGCAGCACCACCCTTCATTCCAAAAGAAGGACCAAGGCTAGGTTCTCTTAAACAAACAATAGATTTTTTTCCTATTTTATTTAGACCATCATTTAAACCAACTGAAGTTGTAGTTTTCCCTTCACCAGCTGGAGTGGGAGTGATTGCAGTAACTAAAACAAGTTTTCCATCAGGTTTATCTTTTAAAGTATCTAAATATTCTAGGTTAATTTTTGCAATATGTCTGCCCATTGGACTGAATGCAGTACTTTCATCTGGTACATTTATTTTTGCCAAGATATCATTTATAGGTTGCATTTTAGCTTCTCTAGCTATCTGAATGTCTGATTTAACTTCGCTCATCTAAAACTCCTATAAATTAAAATTTCTTTGAGGAATTAGTATCTTCTTTTATGAATTTTTGAAACTTATAAAAATTATATATAAAAATAATAATAACTATTTATATTCTTTTAGATAAAATTAATTAATGCAAAAATATTCAATATTTAACCTAATAAAAAATGCTTTTTCTGGTCATCAAAAGTGGGATTTAGCCTGGAAAGATGCTACTCCAAAAAAGGAATATGATGTTGTTATTATTGGTGGTGGAGGCCATGGGCTAGCTACTGCATATTATCTCGCAAAAGAACATAATATTACCAATGTAGCTATCATCGAAAAAGGATGGCTTGGCGGTGGTAATATGGGAAGAAATACTACAATTATAAGATCAAATTATATGCACGATGATAATGCATTATTTAGTGAGTTTGGAATGGATCTATGGAGAAAAATGAGCCAGGATTTAAATTACAATGTAATGTTTTCTCCAAGAGGAATAATTAATCTTGCACACTCAGATGCCCAAATGAATGTTTTTGCAAGAAGAGGAAACTCAATGCGCCTAAATGGCATTGATGCAGTTCTTTTAAATAGAGAAGAAGTAAAAGAAATTATTCCAATGGCAGACTTTTCAGACAATGTAAGATTTCCTATATTTGGTGGATTAATGCAACCAAGTGCTGGAACAGCAAGACATGATGCTGTTGCATGGGGTTATGCACGTCAAGCAGATTCAATGGGTGTAGATATAATTCAAAACTGTGAGGTAACAGGTTTTGATGTTGTAGGTGGAAAAATTCAAGGAGTGAGAACTTCACGAGGAGATATTAAAGTTAAAAAAATTGGTTTATGTGTTGCAGGTAGCACAAATATTTTAGCTGAAAAACTAAATATGACAATACCAGTAGAAACCCATCTTCTTCAGGCGTGTGTTACAGAACCTGTAAAGCCCGTATTAGATAGTGTGGTTACTTTTGGAGCAGGACATTTTTATATTAGTCAATCTGATAAAGGTGAAATGGTAATGGGAGGTGATCTAGATGGATACAATAGTTATGCTCAAAGAGGAAACCTACCAACACTCCAGCATGTACTAACAGAAGGAATTGCAATGATGCCTTTTTTAAGTAAATTAAAAATGCTTAGAACCTGGGGTGGGATTATGGATATGTCTATGGATGGCTCACCCATTATTGATAAGACTCATATTGAAGGATTATATTTAAATTGTGGTTGGTGTTATGGTGGGTTCAAAGCCACACCAGCTTCAGGATGGACATTTGCTCATACAATTGCACAAGATAGAGTTCACAAATTAAATGAAGGTTATAGTTTGAGTAGATTTAATACAGGTCACTTACTAGATGAAAAAGGACTTGGAACCAAAACATGGATCTCATAAATGTTGCATATTAAATGCCCTCATTGTGGGATGAGATCTCAAAATGAATTTTCATATGGTGGTGATGCAACTGTTAAAAGACCAGAACTTAATAAAGAAGTTTCAGATCAAGATTGGGATAACTTTGTCTATAATAGAAAAAGCTTAAGAGGAAAACATAAAGAGTTATGGCAACATATATCAGGATGCAGACAGTGGATTAAAGTAGAAAGAGACACTGCAACTCACGAAATATTTAAAACAGCTAAAGCTAACGAAGATATTTAAAATGACTCAAAATTATAGATTGGATAATATTGGATTAATAAATAGAGATAAAAAAATCTCATTTAAATTTAATGGAGTAACTTACTTTGGTTATGAGGGTGACACCTTAGCATCAGCATTACTTGCTAATGGAGTTCATTTAATAGGAAGAAGCTTTAAATATCATAGACCTAGAGGCTTTTTTGGTGCAGGGGTGGATGAACCATACGCAATTGTTCAACTATACAGAAATAATGAAACTGAGCCAAATGTAAAAACTACAGAACAAGAACTCTTTGAAGGTTTGGAGGCAACAAGTGTTAATTGTTGGCCTAGTGTAAATTTTGATATTGGAGCAATTAACAATTTTTTAAAGATATTTCTTCCAGCAGGATTTTATTACAAGACTTTTATGTGGCCAAAAAGTTTTTGGTACAAAGTTTATGAACCATTTATAAGAAAAGCTGCTGGACTTGGAGTTGCATCAACTAAACATGATAAAGAAAGATACGAACACAAATATGAGTATTGTGATTTACTAATTGCAGGTTCAGGACCTTCTGGTTTAGCGAGTGCATATGCTGCTGCTAAAAATGGTGCAAGAGTAATCTTAGCAGAAGACAAACCTAGATTTGGTGGAACTTTATTAACGAGTGAAGTTAATATTGGAAATCAAACAGGGAAAGAATGGGCAGAAAATATTATTTCTGAACTTAAAGAAATGCCTAATGTTATTGTTAAAAATAGATCACAAGTATTTGGTTACTATGATCATAATATGTTAGTGATGTCAGAAAAATTAAGTGATCATCTACCTAAAACTAAAAAATATAATCCAAAACAAAGACTTTGGTATATTAGAGCTAAAGAAGTTTTAATCTCATCAGGATCAATTGAGAGACCTTTAGTATTTGGGAACAATGACACACCAGGTGTGATGTTGTCTTCTGCAGCAAAAGAATATTTAAAAATTTATGGGGTTCTAGTTGGTAAAAAACCTCTAATATTTACAAATAATGACAGTGGATATGAAACAGCTATAGAATTTAAAAAAAATGGTGTTGATCCTATTATTTTAGATACAAGAAAAGAACCTAAGTCAGAAATAATAGATGAAGCAAAAAAATTAGATATTCAAATTAAATTTTCTTACGTAGTTGTTGCAGCTAAAGGTTATAAAAAAGTTAAATCCGCTGAAGTTGCCAAAATTTCAGATGATAAAAATGAATTAGGAACTTTAGAAACTATTAATTGTGATTGTATTTGTGTTTCAGGCTTTTGGACACCAACAATTCATTTAGCCTCTCAATCAGGAAATAAAACAACCTTTAATAAAGATATAGATGCATTTGTGCCAGGACTATCAAAACAAAATGAAACAACTTTAGGTGCAGCAAATGGAACTTTTACGTTAGAAGAAACTTTAAAAAATTCATTTGATAGTGGATATGAACTTTCAAAAAAAATAACTAATAATGATAATAAAACATCATCACCAATAGTTATGGAAAAAAAATCAACTACACATGATAAATTTTGGTGTGTACCTTTGCCTAAAGGAAAAACATATAAAAGATTTTTAGATTTTCAAAATGATGTAGCTGTTTCTGATATAGAAATTGCACTAAAAGAGGGTTATCGATCTATTGAACATGTTAAAAGATACACGACACTTGGAATGGCCACTGACCAAGGAAAAACAAGTAATCTCAATGGTTTGCAACTAGTATCCAACATAGAAAACAAAATAGTACCAGAAGTAGGTCACACAACTTTTAGACCTCCATATACACCAGTTACTATTGGAGCAATTGTTGGAAGAGAAATTGGTAAACATTCTAAACCAACAAGAAAATCACCTATGCACACTTGGCATGAAAAAAATGATGCAGTGTTTGTAGATGCAGGTGTCTGGTTAAGACCAAGATATTACAAAATTGGAGAAGAAACTTTATTTGAAGGTTCAAAAAGAGAAGCTAAAAACGTTAGAACAAATGTAGGAGTTTGTGACGTAACTACTTTGGGTAAAATTGATATTAAAGGACCTGATGCTGCAGAACTACTAAATAGAGTTTATACTAATGCCTGGTTAAAATTGCCCGTGGGTAAAGCAAGATATGGTGTAATGTTAAGAGAAGATGGAATTGTTATGGACGATGGAACTACCACAAGAATTTCTGAAAATCATTATCATATGACAACAACAACAGCGCAAGCAGCAAATGTTTTGTCTCATCTAGAATATTATTTACAACTTGTATGGCCAGAGCTAAATGTAAATGTGGTATCAACTACTGAGCAATGGGCAGGAGCTGCAATTGCAGGTCCAAAATCTAGAGACTTATTGCAAAAGCTATTTCCAAATATTGATGCTTCTAATGATGGACTGCCTTTTATGGGATATCAAGAAGCTGATTTATTTGGAGTACATGCACGAATTTTTAGAATTTCATTTTCAGGAGAACTTGCTTATGAAGTGAATGTTGAATCTGACAATGGAAACTTTATGTGGGAGAAAATAATGGAAGTAGGGCAAGAATTTAAAATTCAACCTTACGGCACTGAAGCATTATCAACTCTAAGAATTGAAATGGGTCACATAGCAGGGTCAGAACTAGATGGCAGAACCATTCCATATGATAATTCTTTAGAAGGATTGGTTAGTAAAAAGAAAGACTTTATAGGAAAACGTTCTTTAGATAGAGAAGCTTTTGTTGCAGAAGATAGACAAAAAGTAGTAGGTGTTGTTCCAGTTGATAAGAAAACAAGCATCCCTGAAGGATCACATTTGGTTAAAGATTCAAATGCTCCGATACCAAATCCTAAATTAGGGTATATTTCTGCGTCTTGTTGGAGCGTTGAATATGATAATCCATTTTCATTAGCAATTCTTAAGGATGGAAAAAATATGATAGGGCAAAAACTATTTGCAATGTCACCTCTTAAAAACAAAACAATACCTGTAGAGATAGTTTCATCACACTACGTAGATCCAAAGGGTGAAAGGGTAAGATCATGAGCTCAATTTCTGCTTTACATACTACACACAACAAGGGGCTATTTGGTGATCATGAGGGAAAAAATGATGAAGAGCTGCTAAAAGTAAGTGAACTAAAAGATTTTTTAATTATTCAAATAGTTAAATATAAGAGTTCCTCAACAGCCATTGAAAGTATCAAGATAGATAATTTGAGCTTAAAAAATGAACCCCTAAACATAAACTGCAACACTAATACAAGAATTTTATGGAATGGCCCAAATAACTGGTTTTTAGTTTCTTCAAAAAAAGAAACTCTAAAAGAAATTAATGAAAAATTAGTTGATACAGATTTTGCTATAACAAATGTATCTCATAGTAGAGCAATAATTCAAATAGAGGGAAAAAATACAAAAGAGATATTAAAAAAAGGATGTCCCTTTAATTTTAACGAATTAAAAAAAGATACTTGTCTAAATTCAACTTATAACGGAATGTCAGTCACAATTGACATGCTTGATGACAATCCAGACAAAGTTAGAATATTCACCCTAAGAAGTTTTGGAGAATCTTTTTATCATTCTATTACCGATGCCTGCTTAGAGTTTGGCTACAAAGGTATTTAAAATTTATTGCTTTCTAGTTGCAATATAAACACCAAGAGTTGCTACAGCAAAACCTATTAGATCTAGATTATTTAATTTTTCATTTAAAAATAACCAAGCCATTATTGCTGTAGTTGGTGGTATTAAAAAAAATATGGAAACGGTTTTGCTTGCAGAGTTATTTTTTATTAAATACATCAAGATTGTAAATGCTCCAAATGATACAAGAAATACCTGATGACTCATTGCTATTAAAAATGTGGATGTAAAATTAATATAAGGTTCACTAAAAATTAAAATAATTATTATGTGTAAAGAGCAACCACCTATTGCTTGATACATATTGCTAACTGATAAAGGTAAATTATTACTTATTTTTTTTTGCAATAAAGTAGAAGTTGTAATAGCTAACAGAGCAACAAAAGAAGCTATCACTCCAAAAACAGGAAGGCTTGATCCAATATCAAAACCTAAAACTAAAGCCGCACCTATAAATCCAAGGATCACTCCAATCCATTGTTTGAAAGTAACTTTTTCACCCAAGAATTTTCCTGCTAAAGCATTAGTTAAAATTGGCTGTAAGGTAACAATTAATGCAGCAATACCTGTTGGCATTCCTATTGAAACTGAATAAAAAACACCCCCCAAATAAACACCATGAAAAAGCACACCACTAAAAAGTGATTGAAGAAGGTTTCTATTATTGGTTAAAATTTTTTGTTTTGTATAAATTGAAAAAATAAAGAAACCTAAAGCTACAACAAAAAATCTAAAGGCTAATGCAGCAAAAGGATCACTATTGTCTATTATTGGCTTTGTAGTGACAAAAGCTGAAGACCATAAAATAACAAATATAAATGGAAATATTTTAACCATACTAATGTTATAAGTTATATTTTATACCAATATTAGAGATTAATAATCAAAATGAACACTTTCACTCTTGAGTTGTAACTTTAAACACTTAAGATTAAAAATAGGATAATGATTTTAAATAAAATAATTATTGGATTATTTTTTGTATGCTTTCTAAGCGGATGTGCACAGAATACCGCTTTATTAGGACCTGCATACACTTTAGCTACATCTGGAAATATTTACCAGGCAGGTTTTGCGTATAGTGGTAACGAGATAATCACCAAATCAACAGGCAAGTCAATGGCACAAAATATTAAAGAGGGTTTAGTCCTAAAAAAAGAGGATTCAGATTTTCAAAAATTAGTTAAAAGGAATATTAAAAAAACTAGAAAAAAATTAAATCTTTCTAATCAATAATATTTAGAACAATTTGTTCAGATTGATTTGTTTCTTTAGACCAAAGTTCATAGCTCTCACACATTCTCCATAAAAAATCAAAAGCACGCTGAGAAATTTCAAGTGGAAAAGAACTTTTAGTATAATATAGCTCTTGATACTTTATTAACTGTTTTATAGTAGCATCTTTTTGTACTTTTAAAAGTTTAATAGTTTCGTCTGGTATTTTCTCTCCACTATCTTTATCAATAAATTTATTATTTTTTAAATACTCAAACCAATCATCATGAAACTTACCACTACTTATTTCTTCATATTTTTTTGTACCTATAAAACCTTCAATAGCGTCTATATTAGAAATATCTAAATTATTTTTTTTAATTTCAGCTATATTTTTATAAATAACTTCAGCTAAATAAATAACATAAGGTTTTTTGATTTTAGAAAGCATTTCTTATTTTCTATATTTTGCCATAGCTGCATTGGCTAATATTAAATTTGGATCTAAATATAGTTTTGACATTTTTACATTTTTCAATGATTTAAATGCAAAAATTGCTATAGGTAGCTCTGTACAACCCAATATAATTTTCTTACAATTATTTTTGATTAAATAATTAATAGCTGGTTTAATAGATTTTTCAGCTAGTTTTATGTTCCCCATTTTGACATGCTTGATGGTTTTATTGACTGATTTAATTTGTAAATCATGGATAGGTGTTATTAATTTATAGTTATCTATAAATAGTTTTTCATATATCTTTGTTTTTAACGTTCCTTCTGTAGCAAGAAGTCCAATCTTTGAATTTTTTTTATAAATTTTTTTAGTATGTAAAAAAACTTCTTTAGGCATATTTATGATTGGAACTCTTATTTTTTTTTTTAAATCTTCATACCAATAATGAGCAGTATTACAGGGTATGACAATAAACTTACAACCACTTTTTTCGAGTGATCTGCAACCATCAAGTAAGCTTTTAAGAACCTTATTATATTTTAAATTATTTTTTAAATTTCTAGGAAGGTCTGTAAACCTTTTAGTTTGAACACCAATTGACTCTGGTCTTCCAGGTATATTGGACTTATTGTAAAGCATGAAAAGAGGGTACTCTTGATCAATCTTGCCTCTATTAAGCATGGCAAGTTTGTTGCAAAAATCAAGCCCAGCTTGTGTTCCCATTCCACCTAAAATTCCGATCATAATATTTCTAATTATTAAAGATTTATTTTTTTGAGTTTTTAAATTGCTTTATTTATACCTCTCATAAAAACTAATACCAAACAACCATTTTTACTAAAAGAAGAGTGTTTAGATCCAGGTTCGAAAGTTACAAAATCACCCTTTCTAAAAATTTTACCATCTGGATCAGTTAATTCACCCTCCATCATTAAAAACTCTTCATAACCTGTATGAATATGAGAGATACCTTTTGCACCAGGCTCATATTTTAAAATAAAGGTTCCACCTCCACCATTTTTTTTATCAAAACTAATGTTGTGCCAACTTAATCCTGGGATAACTTTTCCATAATTATCAAAAGGTTTAAAATTGACATTTTTTAAATCAGTTATTTTTCTTTCAGCCATAAGTATATATATTGATTATTTAAATATTAATTATAAAATTATGCAAGATATATATGTTGAGGATATTGGTAAGGGCTTCCCTTTAGTACTGGTCCATGGATTTTTAGGCTCATCGGATATGTGGAAATTACAAATAGAACATTTCAAAAATGATTTTAGGGTTATTGCTCCAGCGCTACCAGGTTTTGGAAAAAGTAATTATGTAAATTCCTGTGAATCAATTACTTGTATGGCCAAGTCAATTCTTGAGTCCCTAAAGAGATTAGAAATTAAAAGATTTCATTTATTAGGCCATTCTATGGGAGGAATGATAGTACAGGAAATTTCAAGATTAGCAGAAGATCAAATTGATAAATTGATTTGTTATGGAACTGGACCAAGAGGAAATATTCCTGGTCGATTTGAAACTATTGATCAATCCAGAGAAAAATTAAAAATTAATGGATTAAAGGATACAGCATACAGAATAGCAAAAACTTGGTTTATAGAAGAAGAAAAAGCAAAATATTTTTATCTTTGTGAAGAAGCTGGAAAAAAAACTTCTATAGAGGCTGTAGACAATGGATTAGTTGCTATGAAAAATTGGGATGGAGTTAAAAATTTACAAAATATTAAAAATGAAACATTAATAGTTTGGGGAGATCAAGATAAGGCTTATAATTTTAATCAAGTAGAAACCTTGAATGATAATATTCCTAATAGTAATTTAAAAATAATTAAGGGATGCTCTCATAATGTTCATTTAGAGAAGCCGAATGAATTTAATAGAATAGTGAGTGAATTTCTTAAAAAAAACTGACTGGTATTGGCTGAGATATTTAGCTAAATAATTAAAAAATTAATTTAATTAAAAAATCGCAGCCAATAGAAAGTGTGAATATTATGCAGTTTTTAAATTTACCGCTGAAGGACCTTTTGGACCATCTTCAACTTCAAAAGTCAAAGCTTGACCTTCATCTAAACCGTTCATACCAGCATCTCTTACAGCTGAAACGTGAACGAATACATCTTTTTCTTTATCTTCTCTTTCAATAAAACCAAAACCTTTAGTTGGATTGAACCATTTTACTTTTCCTTGTAGACTCATATTTATCTTCTTACTTTTTATTGTTTTACTTTTATTACTTATAATTAAGTAATTGACGCTTTGTTTAGATTTATTAAGGTTTTGTCAACTAAATTTAAAAATTTGAATAATTAAAGACTTATTTGTTGCTAATTAGCATGGTCATATAAATAGAATTGATATCTTTTTTGTAGTGCGAGAAGGGCTCACAGGGCTCAAAACCACATTTATTAAATAATTTTCTAGCATTTAAAAAGAAGTCACCAGCACCAGTTTCCAAACTTAATCTTTTAATATTAAGTTTTTTTGCCTCATTAATTAGATGATTTATCACTTTTGTGCCATTTCCATTGCCTCTAAAGTTTTCACTAACCCTTATAGATTTAAATTCACCATGTTCTTTATCTAAGAATTTTAATGCACCGCTACCCATTAAGTCACTTTCTTCCCATAAGCTCCAAAATTTAATAGATGGGTCTTTTAATCCAGCTATATCAAGTACGTGAGCACTCCCTTTGGGTGATACAGATCTTAACTCAATAAAATGATTGATAAGAAATTCATGAACTTCTGGATTATCAAAATTTCCTTCGATTGATTTTAACATTTGAGCAATATCTACTTAAGAAGGGTTGTTAGGTGTCCCATTTTTCTTTTTTGTTTAATTTCTTTTTTAAGATAATCAAAGAAAAATTCATTTTCATTGTGTTCTTTATTTCTATAATTAGTAATTTGATCACCGATTATATTTGTCATCATTGCATTTGATATTTTTTTAAGAGGTATTTGCTCTAACTTGCAAACAGCTCTTACATGATTTTCAAATTGACTTACATTATATGCATTAATTGTTAGATGCCCTGAGTTATGAACTCTAGGTGCAATTTCGTTTACATAAAGGTTATCATTTCTATCAATGAAAAACTCAACACACAAAGTTCCAACATATTTTAATTCTTCAGAAATTTGAGTTGCCCACAGTTTTGATTGTTCTAATATTTTATCACTAATCTCTGCTGGAATTTTAGAGTTTTTCAAAATTTGATCTTCATGTACATTCTCAATAGGTTCATAAATTTCATATTTGTGATCATTAAACCTTGTAATAATTATTGAGATTTCTTTTTTAAGTTTGACAAGCTTTTCTAAAATATAACCTTTTGAAAAATCAGCATCAATTGAGTCTAAATTTTTTAAACTACTAATTGGGTGCTGTCCTTTACCATCATATCCCAATGTTGTAGTTTTAAGTATGCCAGGCAGTAAATCTTCAACTGATTCCATGTCAGATTTTTTTTCAATAGATACATATCTTGTAGTTCTTATATTAAGATTATTGATAAAGTCTTTTTCTGCTAATCTATGTTGAATTATTCTATTTACAGAAGGTTTTGGTAAAACAGGTTTTACTTTATTAATTTCATTTAATGTTTCATATGGAATATTTTCAAATTCATAGGTTACAACATCAACTTTATTCAAAAACTCTTTAATCTTATTTTGATCATTATATTGACCGTGTACAAAATCATTAGAAAAATTTTGTGCAGGGGCATCAATATCATCACAAAAAATAACTGTTTTAATTTCAAGTTTATTTGCAGCAATAGCAAGCATACTACCTAACTGACCTCCACCTATAATTCCAAGAATTGGTTTAGACATATTTTAAAACTATTTTGGTTTTTTTTTAACAGTTTTGCTTTGACTTAAACGGAACTGGTTTAATTTTTTTTTGACAGTTAAATCACTAAGACCAATAATAGATGCAGCTAATAAGGCAGCATTAATTGCACCATCTTCTCCAATTGCTAATGTTCCAACAGGTATTCCTTTTGGCATTTGTGCAATGGATAAAAGGCTATCAAGGCCCTTAAGCTTTTTACTCTCAATTGGAACTCCTAGTACCGGTAGAGATGTAAGAGCTGAAATCATTCCTGGTAAATGTGCAGATCCACCAGCCCCAGCAATAATTACGGCGATACCATTCTTTTCTGCATTAATAGCAAATTCATACATTCTATTAGGGGTTCTATGAGCTGATATTATTTTTGTTTCAAATTTTATATTTAATTTTTTAAGAATATTTTGACAAAATATCATGGTTTTGTAGTCAGATTGACTACCCATAACAATTGATACTTTTTTTAATTTATTTTTAGTCATTTGTTGTAATTTTATTCTAAGGTAAATTGTTATTTCAAATTAAGCCTAAAATTTCAATAAAATTAATAGAATTTATCTATCTTATTGATATTCTTTAAACAAATAAAATCACAATGAATTTTAAAATTGATAATTTACAATATTGTAACTGGTCTAGAGAAGTCTTTCAGATCAATAAACAGGCAGGCCTTGATGCAATTCATGTAACCATTGTTTACCATGAAGATTTCGATGAGCTAAAAACAGTATTAAAAAGTTGGGAAAATTACTTTTCAAAAAACTCTGACTTAATTTTTCATGGCAAAAGTTTTAAAGATATTGAAAAAGCTAAATCTGAAAATAAAACTGCAGTTTTTTTTGGTTTTCAAAACTGCTCACCTATAGAGGATGATATTAGGTTAGTTGAAAAAGTTTATGATTTAGGATGTAGGTTTATGCAGCTTACTTATAACAATCAGTCCTTACTAGCGACAGGATGTTATGAAACAATCGATAGTGGGGTTACTAATTTTGGTAAAGAGGTAATTAAAGAAATGAATAGACTAGGCCTTGTAATAGACATGTCTCATTCAGCAGAAAAAAGTACAATTGATGCAATCGAGATAAGTGAAAAACCAATTGCAATAACTCATGCAAACCCATCATTTTGGCATCCAGCTAGGAGAAACAAATCAAACGAACTGCTTAAAATTTTATCTGAACATAGAGGAATGTTGGGTCTCTCTTTATATCCTCATCATTTAAAAGATGGAACGGATTGTTCTTTAGAAAGTTTTTGCGAAATGACCGCTAAGACAGCTGAGATTATGGGAGTTGAAAAAATTGGAATAGGTTCAGATCTTTGTTTAAACCAACCAGATACTATTGTTGAGTGGATGAGAAATGGTACTTGGACTAAAAGCAAAAATTATGGAGAAGGATCAAAAAAAAAACCTGGCTTTCCAAAACAACCTGATTGGTTTTTAGATGCAAGAGGGTTTGAAAACTTAGAGTCAGGACTTAAGAAAGTTGGTTTTTCAGAAAGTGAAGTTAATGGAATTCTTGGAAACAACTGGTACAATTTTTACAAAAGAATCAACCAATGAATATCTCCTTAAGAGATCCCAATGTAGTAATGAAGCTATCAAGACTAGGGTCTTTTCATCAATCTAAACTTTCATTTTTAAGAAGTTTTTTAAAAGAGTTTAAAGATTGGGATTATAAAAGAGATTTATTTGAATTAAACGAACATGGTTATGGCACTGCAGTTTATTCATTTAAGAAAAAAAATAGAGTGTATTCATTAATTTGTTTTGCAAACGAATTGGATAAAAATGAAAGATCAGATAGAGTTATAGCTACTAAATGGGATGCAGCTTTTACTCTTTTTGATGGTGTTCCATTAAAACAAGATATTGAAAGATTAAAAAACCAAGTGCCAAGACAAGAATTTGGTAGACTTTCTTATAAAGAGCTAACACTTTCAAGAGCTAATAAATCAGTTAGAGTTTTCAATCATGTGGTTGAATGCTTAAGCGAAGGTAAGCAGCCTGATAATGACTTAATAACTAGCGTTGGATATTTATATAGAACAACTGCAGTTTATGGGTCAGGTAAATTTGGCTTAGCAGATAGATTTAGAATTAAAGATAGAGAAGAAATATATGGCCCTTTCAGATTAGAAATGATGTTGGTTTATTTGGTTAGGCAATTTACTTTTGATCAAGTTAATCATGTTGCAAAAAGCAAGAACCCAAAAAAAGCTGTAAATCTTGATATAAATATTTGTAAAAGTTTGGGAATAGGAAATTCTACAGGACTAGGAATGGCACCATTTATTGTTAATCATCCAACTCTTTTAAATAATTGGATTTCAGCAAGAGAGATTTCTTTAAAAAAAATAAGAGAGATAAAAGCAGTGTTAGAAAAGGATAAAAACTTATTTTTAAAATGTTTAAAAAAATCAATAAAGAATATCACTTCTTGGAATACAGAGAGCGAATATCAAATAAATAAGATTAAATTTTTATTAAAAGATCTTAATGAATTTATTATCTACCTAGATAACGATTTTAATTTTGAGCAAGATTATGCTTTTAATGAATTATATCTACATGTAGAAAAAGAATATTGTGAAGAGTGCATTGAATATATTGTCTCAATGATGATGGAACCTTATGATGATATTACCTCACCTTTAATTAAAGAAATGAGTTCTGAAGAAGAAAAATATTTTAATATACCAACTGAAAGAACTGTAGAAGATTTAAAGCTAATTTTAGAAAAAAAATATTCAGATATCTTAACTATAGATTTTACTAAAAACAAAAATAATTTAAACTTTTGGTTTATTTCAAAAAATAAAGAAGAACCAAGACTAGCAAATAGATTTGATGAAGTTGGCGCTGAGTTAGAGCAACCTCTAGCAATTGCAAGAGATATTAAAAAACTTTATGAATTGTTATCAGTTACTAAAAATAGCTGGACCATTGCTAAATTTTTATCAACTAATAATGAATTAAGACACGTTGTTAGAAGAGCATTTATAGTAGAGAAATTTCCATATTCTGAAATACAAGACAATACTATTGGCCAAGAAATAATGCCTATTGATATGCTGAGATTAAAGTTATCATTTTTTGGAGCATTAAAATTTGATCCACGTTCTGATAAATGGTTAAGAATATGTATGTTTCAAGGAGCACCCTTACCAGAACAATTAAAAAACTATGATGAACATTGGGTTTATAATTAATTAATATGAGATCATTAAGTGAAATAGATACAGTTTCTAAAAGATCAAGCAAGGCTGCTGGATATTCATGGGGCATAGCAGAAGAAATCGGAAAAAATATAAGACTACTTGAGATTTTTAGACTACCTGGCATTAAAAACTTAAACAGTTTTTTTAAGAAAAAAAAAGAATTAAGGTTAGAGAATATCAGTATCATAAAGCAAGACAATGAAGCCAATAAAAATGAATATTGTCCAATAATTGCAGGGGTAAATTTTTTAGATCAGATTAAAACTTTAGAAACTTTAAAAGAGATAACGTTTAAAAAAGTCTCATATCCATTACTTTTCTTACCATTTGTAAGTAGGGCGGCAGAGGTAATAGGTAAAAGAATATTCTTAAAAATAGATGACAGTGAGTTTTTATTAAACTTTAATAATAATATTTATTCTAATTACACCAAAAATGAAATTATAGAATCTGCTAAAAATATTTATTTAAAAGTTTTAGAAAATAGAGACTCGTTTGAAGAAAAAGAATGGAATGAACTCTATAAGCTTTCTGAAGAAACTTTTGTTGAAGAAAATGAAAGCCTAAAACAAGGTGGAGCAGGTGCTGGTCTTACTGATAATGATTAAAGACTTTGACGATCAAATCAATGATAATGATGAAGTTCTCGAGTTAGATGATTTCTGTGAAGAATGTAAAAAAGAAGACCCGAGTGTTTCTCAAAATTTAATTCTAACAGGATTTAAAAACTGCAACTCTTGCAAACTTTCAAAAACAATTTTCCCTATTTAACTAATATTGCTAATGGGTAGAGCATTCATTTTGCTCATCACAAATGATATTGAAAGAAAAGCAATTATTAAAAAAGCTAAAAAGACTATTCCAAATGATTTAAAATTAGATTTCAAATTTAAAACTTGTTTTGTTGAAATGATTAATCCTGCAAATATCCAAAACTGAGTTAAAAATATTATTGGGATCATTAAATCTGGTGTTACAGCAAAAAACCTTAAAAGCCCTGGTGAATGAGCAAACCCTACAGCTGTTAATACTTTTTTAAATGGGACTTTAGTTTCTTTATCTGGAAATAATTTTACACCGATCACATAAATAAATAGTCCCCATACAAACCAAGTAAGAATGGCTGTTAAGCCAGACATTGCAACAGCAGTTTTAATAACAGTATTTGCAGCAACAGCACCTGCGATACCATCTAGTATCATTATAAGACCTGCAAAATATATTGCAGCTTCACCAAAGTTCTTATTATCTTTGTAAAGAGATTTATCTAATTTAATAGACCGAACAATTATATTTAAAAACTGACCAAACATTATTTATTTTTTTCTATTTTTTTGAGCTCTGTAAGAAACAAATAGTGGAAACAGTATTAAAGCAATTACTATTATTATGCAAACTACGATTAGGAATGATTTTGTCATTATTGGTGGGGGAGAATTAATCTCCCCCAAATAATTAATTTAACCTTTAACGACTTCTCTAGTGTTTGCGTTATAAGATTCTGTAAATGGCATATCTACTACCACAGCATCAACAGGTGTTCCTGGTGTGTCAGAATATTTAGCAGGTAAGTGAACTTTGTATTTAGTTCCAGCTTTACCTTTGGGGAAACCATTAGCATTTAATGTTCCATCAAATGGCACATATCCCATTGCTATATTTTGACCTTTTTCAGGGTGATACCAAGGTGATGTGATAAATCCAACAGGATCTCCACCACTCTCAGGTGACACTAACCAAAAGTCAGGAGCATATTCTTCAATTGGTTTTCCACCCAACTCAAGACCTACTAACTGAAGTTTGTAAGGTTTTTGACCATCTTTAAGTTCTGCTCCCATTTTCTCTAGAGCAGCTTTTCCAACATAGTCAGCTTTTTTATTCCACTCGCCTTTTCCAGATAATGAAACTTGGTAACCAAGATTACACTGGAAAGGGTTGTGTTGTTGATCCATATCTTGTCCCCAAGAAAGAATTCCAGCTTGAATTCTTCTGTGGTGAGCAGGAGCGATAACCATTAGACTATGCTTTTTACCTGCAGCAAGAACTGCATTCCACATATCATCGGCATATTTAGTTGCTTCTCTTAAATAAATTTCATATCCAGCTTCACCAGAAAAACCAGATTGAGAAATAACACAACTTCTACCTCCAACTTTAACTTCAGCTAAGCCGTAGAAAGGCATATTGTCAAAATCAACTTGATCTCCACAAAGGTCTTTCATCAAAGCTTTTGATTTTGGACCTTGAATTTGTACTGGGCACACATCAATTTCTTCAACAGTACAATTAAATCTTCCATCAGCATTAACACCTTGAAGATACATTCCAATATCAGAGTCTGACAATGAGAACCAAAATTCATCTTTTGAAATTCTAAGAAGAATAGGGTCATTTAAGACACCACCATAAGCATTACATAAAATTACATATCTTGCTCTCATTGGTGAGATTTTAGTTGCATCTCTAGTTATAACGTAATCAGTAAACTTTTCTGCATCAGGACCTTTAACTCTAATTTGTCTTTCAACAGCAACGTTCCACATCGTAACATGATTTTTAATTGCTTCGTATTCAACCATAGCCCCACCATCTTCAGGTTTTACATAACCTCTTGGGTGATAAATACGATTGTAAACAGTTGCTCTCCAACAACCAGCTTCCATTGATAGATGCCAGTATGGAGATTTTCTTACTCTTGTTGAAATTAACATTTCAACTTTTGTAGGCCCACTCTGTCTTAAGTTATATGGTACTTCACGATCTGATTGATCAACTGAAGTCACATGATTTAGTTTAGTATAGTCAAATTCATTAGACATAACCGTTCTCCTTCAACCACTTGTTAGTTTCCTTCAAGCCGCCGAATGTATAAATGTGGAAGTTGCCAGTAAACTCTTTCACTTTCCCAATTAATTCATTAGGGTCTTTAGGTTTCAATAAATCTAATGCCTTACTAAAATTAGACTTAAGAAAATTAATGGAATTTTTCGCACCGACAATATTAGCAAATTTAATTAAGCTAGTTATTTTCATTGGCCCAGTAATTCCCACATGCACTGGTACTGACTGCTTAGAAATGAAATCTACGATAGGTTGACTCTCTAATAACCACTGGGTCACTATATAGTCGGCGTAAGGTTTTTTATCTATCATAGCTTTTTCTAATTCTTTATCAGAAATATCCTGACTTCCCTCTGGATGTCCTGCTATTCCTATTTTAATTCCATCAAAAAATCCTGTCTCTAAAATTTGAATTGAACTATCAAATCTTCCAATTGGTTCTCTACTTCCTCCAATTACTAAAGCTTGTTTAGCACCCACATCTTTACATCTTGAAATATAATCTTTAAGTTGAGCATCATCGGTAATTGATCTTGCTGGAAAATGTGGAACTGGATTAAATCCTTTTTTAACTAATTCACCTGACTGGTTAGCTGTCTCTTTATAGTCTCCTCCTGGAAGCATAGTTATATATACATCCTTAACTGGTGGTAGTGTCTCTAGGTCTGTTTGAGGTCCAACCTCAAGTGAAAAATTCATTTTTCTCGATGATTATCTTTTTTGTAAATGCTGTCAAAGAAATTCATCTTGTGGATAAAAATATTTGTTGTCAAAAATTGTGCTAGTGATAATTTTTTTTAATGTCTAAAAATCCTAAGAATCGTGAACTTTCAGAGATCTTAGATTTAGAGAAAATCAAGGAGGTTAATAACTCCATTGAGAAAGCTCATGGCTTACCAAATGAGTGCTACACTAGCTCTGACTACCTCAAAATCGAAAGAGAGAGGGTTTTTGAGGATAAATGGACAGTGATTGGAGTTGGAAGCTCTGTGCCAAATATAGGTGACGCTCGCCCTTGTAACTTACTAGGTATCCCCCTTATTATTCTCAGAGACAAAGAAAGAAAAATACGAGTGTTTCACAATGTCTGTAGCCATAGAGGCTTCAAGCTTTTAAATGAGCCTTGTTCTTTGAAAAATGTCTTAAGATGTCCATATCACTCCTGGTCTTATGATTTTGATGGAAGGTTAGTTGCAACACCTCATATAGGAGGTTTGAATGTTCATGAAATAGATAAATTTGATAAATTAAAAAGTAATCTTAAAGAAGTTAGAAGCAAAATTTGGATGGACATAATATTTATTAATATAAATGGCAATGAACTACAGTTTGACGAATACATTAAACCTCTTGAGGAAAGATGGTTAAAGTTCATATCTAAAGAAGATCAAAATTTACTTAAACACTCAAAAGATCATGGATATTTCAGTCTTGATGTAAAATGTAATTGGAAGTTTGCAATAGAGAATTATTGTGAAAGTTATCATCTGCCTTGGATTCATCCAGAATTAAATAAAGTTTCAAATATTAGTGACCATTATCATATTCAAGGGTTACCAAATAGATTTGCTGGCCAAGGTACAAATAAATACGATCAACCTATTAAAGGAAATCAAAGTTTTAATAATTTTCCAAATTGGCCTAAGGACTTATCCAAAAAAGCTGAGTATATTGCTTTATTTCCAAACGTAATGATTGGTTTGCATATAGATCACTTTTATATTTTTTGGCTAGAACCTAAGTCAGTTAGTGAAACTAAAGAGCATTTAATGATGTATTATGTAGGCGATGATAGTGCGAATGGAGCTGAATTTGCAGAGATGAGAAAAAAGAATGCAGAATTCTGGAAGGAAGTTATGTCAGAAGATATAAGGGCTATTGAGGGAATGCAGGAGGGTAGAAATTCACCAGTATATAATGGTGGAAATTTTTCACCTATAATGGATAATCCAACTCATCAATTTCATAAATGGGTAGCAGAAAATTTGATAGTATAATTTTAAAATTCTTATAATATTAATTAAATTTACTAATCAACTCATATGTGCAGAAAGATAAAGTTACTATGAAAATAATATTAATTATGGGTCTTCCAGGATCTGGCAAAACAACTTTAGCAAATGAAATTGCTCCATCGATAGATGCTAAAAGACTTAATGCTGATGAAGTTAGAAAAGAAGCTAATGATTGGGATTTTTCAGAAGAAGGCAGAATAAGACAAGCCAAAAGAATGGCAGATTTTGCAAAAAAATTAAAAGATGATGGAAATTATGTTATTGCAGATTTTGTTTGCCCAACGCCTGAAGCAAGAAGTTTATTTCCTGCAGATTATATAGTTTGGGTTAATACAATAAAAGAGGGACGTTTCGATGATACTAATAAGATGTTTGTTAAACCTGAAAAATTTGACTGTCAGGTTACAACTCAAGATGCTAAACATTGGGCACCAATAATACTAAAGGAGATAAAATAATGGCTTATGAGTGGGATAATAAAAAACCAACAGCACAAATGCTTGGCAGATGGCAACCATTTCATGATGGTCACTATGCTTTATTTATAGAAATTATTAAAAAAACAGGTCAAGTATGTATTCAAATTAGAGACGTTCAAGGTGTTGATGATAATCCATTTGATTTTGACACAGTTAAGAAAAATATTGAAGAAAAATTAAACCCAGAATTTGAAGGACAATTCAAAGTAATGATGGTGCCAAATATCACTAATATTTGTTATGGAAGAGGGGTTGGCTACAAAATTGAAGAAGTTGTTTTATCTGAGGAAATTCAAAAAATTTCAGCAACAAAAATTAGAGCTAAAATGAGAGAAGATGGTAAACTCAAGTAATATTAAAATTAAACTTTTAAATAAAGATATTGCCTCAATCATCATTTATGAGCCAAAAACATATAACGCACTTTCATTTAAAAATTTAGGAGATTTAATTAAAGCTTTTAAAAAATTAGATGAAAACAAAAATATTAAGGTAATAATTATTGAAGGGTCTGGAAAAGGGTTTAGTGCAGGTCATAATTTAAAAGAAGTAAGTGGATTAAAAAAAAGAGAAAAATATCAAAAACTTTTTAATCTTTGCTCAAAATTAATGCTTCAAATAGTTGAAGGAAAAAAGCCAGTTATTGCAAAAGTTCATGGGGCAGCATTTGCTGCTGGATGTCAATTAGTTGCGAGTTGTGATTTAGCTTATAGTAGTAATGATGCAATATTTGCGACACCAGGAGTAAATATAGGCTTATTTTGTAGTACACCTATGGTAGCTGTTAGCAGAAAAGTTAATAGAAAAATAATGATGAAAATGCTTTTAACTGGAGATCCAATAAAAGCAAATTATGCAAAAGAAATTGGACTAATTAATAATCATTTTTCTAAATCAAAATTAAACAATGAAGTGTTAAAAGTTGCCAAAACTATTGCTTCAAAATCAAGTCTTACAATTAAAATTGGCAAACAAACTTTTTATAATCAATTAGAAATGCCATTAAGAAAAGCATACGCATACACAAGTAAAATGATGACAGTAAATATGATGGCAATGGATGCGAAAGAAGGAATATCTGCATTTTTACAAAAAAGAAAACCTAAATGGAAAAACAAATAATAGACGATAAAATTAAAGAACTATTTATTAGCTCAAGAGTAATAGCTTTAGTTGGAGCAAGTAAAAAAAAAGAAAAAGATTCAAATATAGTAATGAAATTCTTACAAAAATCTGGTTATAAAGTCATTCCTGTAAACCCAACATGTGTAAATGAAACAATACACGGAGAAAGAGTTTATGGAACCCTATTAGATATAAAAGAAAAAGTAGACATAGTTGATGTTTTTAGACCAAGCGAAGAGACTGTAGATATAGCCAATCAAACTAAAGAAATTGGGGCACATGTTTTGTGGCTACAACTTAATATTGAAAATGATAAGGCTAAAGAAATTGCTACAAAAAATAAAATTTATTATATTGCTAACAAATGTACTAAAATTGAATTTCAAAAATTATTTGGAATAATTTAGAAATTATTTCTATTGAATTAATAATTAATATTTTGAGGATAAACCTAGTTTTTCCAGTTTTACTGAGTTAGTTTTTGACTACCCATGCTCGATGATAAAAATCATCTATATTTTTTTGAATTAACCCTTTGGCAATTTGAGTAGCTTCTTGCTCTTCAAAAGGGCCATGTTTTTTTTCAGTATTCTTTAATATTGTTTCAATCTTGTTAGGGTTGGTATGCTCACCTTCAATTACATAAAAATTTTTCATGGCTTTCTTATAGAACTAGTTTAAAAATACACAAATGAAAAAAATATTTCTTTTATATGGTCATTATAACGAAAAATCTTTTAACGCTGCTATTAGAGATACATTTATAAAAACAGCTGAAGCAAATGGTCATTCAGTTGATTGTGTAGACCTATATAAGGAAAAATTTAACCCTGTTTTTGCAGGTGAAGAGGCTGGTGAGGATGTTTTAAATCATCGTAAAAGAATAGAAGATTGTGATATAATTGTTTTAATTGCTCCAATTTGGAATTTTAGAATGCCAGCAATTGTGGAGGGATGGATAGATAAAGTTTTGTCACCACCATGGGCATTTACATTTAAAAAATTAGTTGGAAATTATGGTTATCCAATGGGAAATTTAAAAGATAAAAAAGCTATAATTTTTTGTACTTATGGGTCTCCAAGGCTCGCTATTACAACCTTCTTTTTAAACCTGCCTATAAGAAGATTAAAAAGAGGGGTATTTCACATGTGTGGCATTTATAATATTGTTTACAGAAGATATTTTGCTGTACCGTTTGTTAGTGATAAAAAAAGAGAACAATTTTTGGAAGACGTCAGAACAACTGCACAAAATCTATAAAGTAATTTTAATTACTTTATTTTTAACATCTCCATCATTTGCTGAATTAGTTAAGCCTAATAATGGGATTGAACCTTATCAAGTTGTCAAAATCCAATTAAGAAGTTTAAAACAGAATGATAATCCAAAAAAAGATAATGGAATTGAGCAGACTTGGGAATTTGCACACCCAAATAATCAAAAAAATACAGGTCCTTTAGATCGATTTAAAACTATGATAAAAGGAAAATCTTATGTGATGCTTCTTAATCACTTGGACCATAAGGTTGTGGAGATAAAATCTGATGATTTAACTGCTCTTTTTGAGGTAACAGTTCTTGATAGAGATAAGGTCTACTATAAATTTAAGTGGGCAGTTGAAAAATATATAAAAGAGGGTCCTCTTAAGGACTGTTGGCTGACCACAATGGTCTCCGCACCAATGCCTCTTGGATCTTCAGTTTAAGCTAATAACTAAACGATTTTTGTTTCGTTAATAATAAAAAAATAGTAGGAATCGGACTAATGAAATCTAAAGCTAAAGTTGTTGTAGTTGGTGGTGGTGTAGTAGGAGTTAGTGCACTTTATCACTTAGCAAAAAAAGGTTTATCTGATGTTGTTCTTGTCGAGAGAAAAGAATTAACTTCAGGATCAACTTGGCACGCAGCAGGTCTGCTTCCATTATTTAATATGAGTTATTCAGTTGGGCAGCTTCATAAGTATGCGGTTGATCTTTATAAAAAATTAGAAGAAGAGACAGGACAAAATGTTGGCTTCAGTGTTGTCTCAAACATTCGTTTAGCAAGTACTAAAGATAGAATGGATGAGTACTACCAATATGCAGGTGTTGCACAAACTATAGGTGTTGATGTAAAATTTTTAACTCCAGATCAGGTAAAAGAAATTTGGCCTTTATGTCGTACGGATGATTTACTTGGCGCAATACAACACCCTGAAGATGGATACATTCAGCCTGCAGATTTAACACAAGCAATGGCAACTGGTGCAAGAAATATGGGTGCAGAGATTTATAGAAATACAGCTGTAGTTGGAATTAAACAAACTAAAGATGGATGGATTGTTGAAACTGATAAAGGAGCTATTGAATGTGAACATGTTATTTCTTGTTCAGGAAATTTTGCAAGACAAACTGGAAAAATGGTTGGTTTAGATATTCCAGTTATTCCAGTTGAACATCAATATATTGTTACAGAAGCACACCCAGATATTTTAAAAAGAAAAAAAGAAGGCTTACCAGAGATGGGAGTTTTAAGAGATAGTGATAGTAGATGGTACATGAGAGAAGAAGCAGGTGGTTTAATATTAGGACCCTATGAGGATGGTGCTCCAGCTTGTTATGTTGATGGACCATCAAAAGATTCTGAGTATGAATTATTTCAAGAAGATTTAGATAGACTTGCTCCGCACATAGAAGGTGCAATTCATCGTGTTCCAGCCTTTGGCGAAGTAGGTGTAAAAAAAGTTTATAACGGAGCAATTTGTTACACACCTGATGGAAACCCTATTGTTGGTCCAGCTTGGGGACTTAAAAATTTTTGGATAAATGAAGGACATAGCTTTGGTATTACTGCAGCAGGTGGAGCGGGTTGGCAACTTGCAGAATGGATTGTAGATGGAGAACCAACAATTGATATGCTTGGTGTTGAGCCAAGAAGGTTTGGTGATTATGCAACAAAATCATATTTAAAAGAAAAAAATGAAGAAGCTTACAACCATGTATTTAAAGTTCATTATCCTGATGAAGAAAGAGGTGCTGCTAGAGAATTAAGAACATCACCTTGCTATGATAGAATGAAAGCATTAGGTGCTGTTTTTGGGCAAAAATTTGGTTGGGAGAGACCTAATTTCTTTGCAGTAGATGGAATGGAACAAAAAGATGATTGGTCTTTTAGAAGATCCAAGTGGTTTGAAGCAATAAAAAAAGAATGTAAAAATGTAAAAGAAAATGTGGGTCTTTTAGATATGACTGCATTTGCAAAATGTAGAATTAAAGGATCTGGTGCAGAAGAATTTTTAGATTATTTAGTAGCAAATAAACTTCCAAAAAAAATAGGAAGAATTGGTTTATGTCACGCCCTTAATACTAAAGGAGGAGTGCATTCTGAATTTACAATAATGAGAGAAGCTCCAGATAGTTTCTATTTAGTTTCTGCAGGAGCGAACCAAAGATTAGACCATGACTGGATTCAAAAATGGATGCCAACTGATGGGACAGTTCAATTTGAAAATCTAACTAATAGTATGGGTGTGCTAGTTGTGTCTGGTCCAAAGGCTAGAGAATTAATGACAAGAGTTTCTAGTGATGATTTTTCTAGTGAAAACTTTAAATGGTTGAGTGCTAAAAATGTAAATGTTGGAAATGCACCAGTGAATGCTATGAGAGTAAACTTTGTTGGTGAATTGGGTTGGGAGCTTCATCATCCAATTGAATACCAAAACCATATATTTGATAAATTGATGGAAGCTGGAAAAGATTTAGATCTTAAGCCTTATGGAATTAGAGCAATGAATAGTTTAAGACTTGAAAAATCTTATAAACTTGTTGGGACAGAATTATCAATTGAATATTCACCTTACGAATCTGGACTAGATAGATTTATACATCCTAATAAAGGAAACTTTATAGGCTTAGAAGCACTTAATAAGTGGAGAGAAAAAGGTTTTAAAAATAAACTGGTTACTATGGAGATTCACAATGTTGAAGATGCAGATGTTCTAGGAAATAATCCAATTTATGAAAACAATAAAGTTGTTGGACGTGCAACAGGAGGAGATTTTGGATTTAGACTGGGTAAATCTATTGCATTAGGAATGGTGAACCCTGATGTTGCGACAACTGGTCAAAAATTGAAAATTGATATTTTAGGAAAAATGTACGATGCTACTATATTAGACGAGAGTCCTTACGACCCAGAAAATAATTTATTGAGAGCATAATGAAAATATTAGTCGCTGTTAAAAGAGTAATTGATTACAACGTTCAAGTCAGAGTTAAAGAGGATGGAACTGGTGTTGTTACTGATAATGTAAAAATGTCGAGTAATCCACCCGATGATAATGCGATTGAGGAAGCTGTAAAAATTAAAGAAGCAGGTAAGGCAACAGAAATTATTGCAATTACAGTCGGTGAAGAAAAATCACAAGAAACTGTTAGAAAAGCTTTGGCAGTTGGTGCTGATAGAGGAATTTTAATCAAAACAGAAGGAATTGTTGAGCCATTAGCCGTAGCAAAAGCACTACAAAAAATTGTTGAAAAAGAAAAACCTGACCTAGTTTTTATGGGTAAACAAGCAATTGATGATGACTGTAATCAAACAGGTCAAATGTTAAGTGCTTTATTGAATTGGCCTCAAGCAACATTTGCATCAAAAATTGAAATAAAAGACAAAACTTTAGAAGTAACAAGAGAAATTGATGAAGGATTAGAAACAATTGAAGTTAACCTTCCAGCTATTGTGACATGTGATTTAAGATTAAATGAGCCACGTTATGCTTCACTACCAAATATTATGAAATCTAAAAAAAAACCTTTAGAAATTTTAACAGCTGCTGACTTAGGAGTTGATACCACACCTAGAGTTCAACAAATTAAAGTAGAAGAACCACCAAAAAGAAAAGCAGGAATTAAAGTTGCAAGTGTTGCCGAGTTAGTTAGCAAACTTAAAAATGAGGCAAAGGTAATATAATGTCAGTTTTATTAATAGCAGAGCATAATAATAAAGAAGTAAGACCTTTTACATTAAACGCAATTACTGCAGCATCACAAATGGATGGAGATGTACATGTCCTGTTAATTGGAAATAATTGTGGAGATGTTGCTAAATTATTATCTGAAATGCCAGCTGTTAAAAAAGTATTACATACTGAAGCTCCTCACTATGAAAACTATTTAGCAGAAAACTTTGCACCATTAGTTGTAAAAGTTTCAGAAAATTATTCTCATATTGTTAGTTCTGCAAATACATTTGGTAAAAATTTGATGCCAAGAATAGCAGCACATTTAGACATATCTCAAGTAAGTGATATTACTAAAGTGATATCAGCTGATACATTTATAAGACCTATTTATGCGGGTAATGCATTTGCTACTGTAAAAAGTACAGATGTAAAAAAATGTATAACAATTAGACCAACATCTTTTGAGCCTTGTGAAACTTCTGGTGGCTCTGCTCCAATAGAAAAAATTGAAGCTACTGAAGAATTTACATTGTCAAAATTTATTAAAAGAGAAGAGGTTAAGTCAGATAGACCTGAACTTGGCACTGCTAGAATTGTAGTTTCTGGTGGAAGAGGAATGCAAAATGGAGAAAATTTTAAATTAATAACTGACATTGCAGATAAATTAAATGCAGCGATTGGAGCATCACGTGCAGCAGTTGATGCGGGATACATTAGTAACGAACATCAAGTTGGTCAAACTGGTAAAGTTGTTGTGCCTGATTTGTATATTGCAGTTGGAATTTCAGGAGCAATTCAGCATTTAGCTGGAATGAAAGAAAGTAAAATTATTGTTGCTATAAATAAAGATGGTGAAGCGCCAATATTTAGTGTCGCAGATTATGGTCTGGAAGCAGACTTATTTGAGGCGTTACCTCAATTCTTAGAAGAATTGAATAAATTAAATAGTATACAAAAATAATCAGTACTGTAAAAATTCAAGATATGCCTAGAGAAGCAATGGATTATGATGTGGTAATCGTTGGGGGTGGTCCTTCAGGACTGTCTACGGCAATTAAACTTAAGCAATTAGATCCAGAATTAAATGTATGTTTACTTGAAAAAGCCTCAGAGATTGGTGCACATATTTTAAGTGGTAATGTGTTTGAAACTCGAGCTTTAGATGAGTTATTACCAAACTGGAAAGAACTTAATTCACCTATAAAAACTAAGGTTTCTAAAGAAAAATTCTTATTTTTAAGCAAGACAAAATCATTAAGCTGGCCGACATGGCTACTTCCATCAGTTCAACAAAATCATAATAATTACATAATCAGTTTAGCAAACTTATGTAGATGGCTAGCAGAACAAGCAGAAGCTTTAGGTGTTGAAATATTTCCAGGCTTTCCTGCAAGTGAAATTTTATACAATGAAGATGGATCAGTTAAGGGAGTTGCAACTCAAGACATGGGTGTTGATAAAGAGGGAAACAAAAAAGATAGTTTTGAACCAGGCATAGAGCTTTTAGGAAAAGTTACCGTTTTTGCTGAAGGATGCAGGGGACATCTTGGAAAACAATTAATAGAAAAATATAATTTATCAGAAGGTAAAGATCCTCAACAATATGGAATTGGATTTAAAGAAATTTGGGAAATCAGTGAAAAAAATCATGAAGAGGGAATGGTAATGCATACTGCAGGTTGGCCACTTGATAATAATACTTATGGTGGAAGCTTTATTTACCATGCAGAAAACAAGCAAGTTTTTTTAGGTTATGTAATTGGTCTTGATTATAAAAACCCACATCTTTCACCGTTTGATGAATTTCAAAGATTTAAAACTCATCCTGCAATTAAAAAAATAATTGAAGGTGGAAAACGTATTTCTTATGGTGCACGTGCTCTAATTGAAGGTGGACTTCAGAGTTTACCAAAAATGTTTATGCCTGGTGCTTTATTAATCGGTTGTGATGCAGGAACTTTAAATATGCCTAAGATTAAAGGATCACACACTGCAATGAAAAGTGGAATGATTGCTGCAGAAACTATAAATGAACATTTAAAAGAAAAACAAGATTTATCAATTTATGAAGATAAATTTAAAAAAAGTTGGGTTTATGAAGAACTGCATACTGCTCGAAATGTTAAACCAAGTTTTAGCTGGGGTTTAATTCTTGGAATAATATTTACTGGAATAGATCAAATATTATTTAGAGGAAAATTACCGTTCACCTTAAGACACAAACATGCTGATCACGAAACATTAAAACCAGCAAATGAAATGCTAAAAATTGATTATCCTAAACCAGACAATATAATTACATTTGATAAAACAAGTTCTGTTTATTTAACAGGAACTAATCATACTGACAATCAGCCAGTACATTTACAACTAAAGGATCCAAACTTACCGATAAATTATACTTTAGAAAAATTTGATGAACCTGCACAAAGATATTGTCCTGCAGGTGTTTATGAAGTTCAAAATGAAAATGGTGTAAATAAATTTGTCATAAATTCACAAAACTGTATTCATTGTAAAACTTGCGACATTAAAGAACCTTCTCAAAATATTACGTGGGTGACACCTGAAGGTAGTGGTGGACCTAAATATGGGAATATGTAATTAGAAAGATAAAATTAGTCCAACAATAAAAATTAAACAAATTGTTAATCCTCCAAAAACAAAATTTGCTCTGGTTTCTTTTTCTTTTACTTTTCTTGCTCTATTTAAAAGAATATTTATATCAACTCTTCCTGATAATGAAACTTCCTCTCTTTTTTCAGGGGTCGCTAAAGGAGGAAGATCATTTACCCCAGTTGAAACTATTTTTTCTGCACTCATTCCAGTAATAAATCATCAAACTATTAGAAGTACAATACATCAAATGTTCATTTTGGGTTGACTCTAATTTTAATTACGTTCATTTTGGGTTAAAATATAATTTATGACTAAATTATTACCCAAAGTGTCAAACCAAGTCCGAAGCAAAGATATAGCAAAAGTAATAGAGAAAAACTTTGTCTCGATAATGCCTGTTTGGGCACCATTACAATTAGCTTGGGTGAATAATGTTTATAGAACTTTTCATGATTATGAAAAATTTATGATCATTATGTATTTATTGATGAGAACATTTGAAACTTATTCAAAAAACTTTGTGAAGTTAAATTATGAAGAGTATTTTAATCAAATAAAAGTTGAAATAGATATGATTAATGTAATGGAAATATCTACGACTCTTAATATACCAAAAGAAACAACCAGAAGAAAAATTAATGAATTAGAAAAAATGGGAGCAATAAAAAGAATAAATAAAAAAATTATAATCGATAGAAGCACATGGCCAAATATTAAACCTGAAGAAACGATGAAAAGAATGTCAAGATTTTTATCAACTCTTTCAAAGATGTGTGTTATCGATGGGCTATTATCAGAACCAATCAGTAGTGAAAATCTAACAAAAACATCTAAAGAATATTTTTCATTTGTTTGGAAACTTTATTATGAAATGCAAATGCCTTTTTTATTAAGCTTTAAAAAAACTTTCGGTGATCTAGAATCCTTCCACGTTAATGGGATTTGTTTAATCAATCATGCTCTAAACTCAAAAAAAAATGATAATAGTGAAATGAGTAAAGAATTTTACATAGAAAAGTATTTCTTTGCTGATAAAAAAGATTTTGCAGGTATTAATGCAATGTCTATTTCAGATATTACAGGCATACCAAGAGCTACAGTCATTAGAAAATTAAATAAATTAGTAAAAGAAAAATTTTTAAAAAAAGATGATAAAAAACATTATTCTTCGACAGGTTTTCATGCAAAAAAATTATTAAATGTACAAAAAAATACCTTAAACAATTTATCTAAATTTACTGCACGTATTTATAATCTGTATTCAATTAAATAATATTAAATACTAAGTATTTTTTCTAAGAATAAATACAAAAATTATTGAAGTCATCATCATTATCAAAGCATAAGCTGCTGTGGGTATAATAAAAGTAGCTATACTTTCGCCAAACATTTGTGTTCCAACAAATAGTGCTAAAGTTCCATTTTGAAGTCCACACTCTATTGAAATACATCTTTGTTGTGCAACTCCAGATGCAAAAATTTTTGCAATATAAAAACCTAAAAGCATCATTGACATATTTAGTAGTAAGACGGGCAAGCCAGCTTGAGTAAAATAAGTTATAATATTATCCCATTCCTCTATATAAATTGCAGCAAACACTAATATAAATAGTATGATTGAAATTTTTTGAATTATTGCGGCTTGGTTATCAACAAAATTTCTAGCAAAATGCTTAATTATCATTCCAATTAATACTGGAACTGTAACAACAAAAAACATCTTTAAAGCAATACCAGTCATAGATATTTCTTTAATAATACCAATTTCAAAGAAATCCATAGATGTAAACATTATAAATGGTACAGAAATAATACTAATCAAACTAACTACTGCAGTTAGTGATATTGAAAGTGCAACGTCACCATCAGCAAATTTAGTAATTACATTTGATGTAACACCACCAGGTGCACATGCAATCAACATTAATCCAACAGCAAGTTCTGCTGACAGATTTAATAGTAATGCTATAGACAAAGCAACGATTGGTAGCAAAACTAACTGAGAAATAAAACCGACTAAAAAATCTTTTGGAATTTTAACTACTCTTATGAAATCTTGAATAGTCAAACTCAATCCAAGCCCCAACATTATTAAAGCTAAACCTAATGGAGCTATCTTTGTTGCAATTTCCATTTTTAAAACTTATTAGTTCATTTTGAGTTTTACAAGAAAATGATTTCAATCTTAGGATTAACTAAGATAAATCAATAGCATTTTTCTTTAAAACTTCCATTGAAACAAGCTTTAAAGTTTTTTCATGTGTTCTTTTTAAATAAACAGGACAAGGTTTGCCAGCATCTGCAGCTCTTGCATACCAACTAGCACAAACACACCAACCATCTCCAGCTTTGAGACCTGGAAATCCAAATTCAGGATGAGGAGTTATTAAATCGTTGCCAGCTTCTTTACACCATTCTAAAAATTCTATTGTAACTTTTGCACAAACGGTGTGAACACCGTGATCATTTTCATCAGTGCTACAACAGCCATCTCTATGCCATCCTGTTAAAGGATCGTTAGAACATTCTTCTAGATCTTCACCAAGAACATTTTTTTGTTTGTCGCTCATTTAAATTTTTGTTGGATTGGGTTGACCTTTGTAGACAACCTCTGGATCAAAAGATTTTTCTTTCTCTTCAAACTTCATTTCAATTTCTCTACCATTTTCAATTGGGCCTAATGGAATTGATCTATAAAAACATGATCGATAACCAACATGACAGCTAGAGCCATCTCCAATATCTACAGTTAACCAGATTGAGTCTTGATCATCATCAATTCTAATTTCTGTTACTTTTTGAGTGAAGCCACTAGTTTTACCTTTGTGCCAAATTTGCTGTCTAGATCTACTAAAGTAATGAGCTTCTTTAGTCTCAATAGTTTTTTTAAAAGCCTCAACATTCATGTATCCATGCATCAAAACATCTTTAGTTTTTGAGCACATAGTGATGACTGGAATTAAGCCATCATTATCAAATTTTGGTGAAAGGAGTTTTCCCTCTTCAATTTCGACTATATTTTCTCTTTTTTTAAACATATCTAGGTGATTATGTAGCATATTGAACAATATATTAAATATTTTAAAAACAATGATTTACTGTATAAACTTGCCATATGAAATTAGTAGAAGACACAGATAGCAAAATTTTAGACACCAAAAAAGTTTCTGATAAAGAAGCTGAAGAGGCTTTTAAAACTATTTTAACTTGGATGGGTGAAGATCCTAGTAGAGAAGGATTATTAGAAACTCCAAAAAGAGTTGTTAAAGCATTTAAAGAATATTTTGGTGGATACACTGAAGATGCAAATAAAATTTTAGAGAAAACTTTTGGTGATGTTGAGGGTTATGATGACATGGTTGTTGAAAAAAATATTTCAGTATCAAGTCATTGTGAACACCACATGGCACCTATTGTTGGAACAGCACATGTTGCCTACATTCCAAATGAAAGAGTTGTAGGTTTAAGTAAACTTGCAAGAGTAGTAGAGGTTTTTTCAAAAAGATTACAGACACAAGAAAGATTAACAATGCAAGTTGCTCAAGCTTTAATGACTTCATTAGATGCAAAAGGAGTTGCTGTTACAATTGATGCAGCACACCAATGTATGACAATGAGAGGAATTAAAAAAGAAAATGCAACAACAGTTACAAATTATTTCTTAGGAGAATTTAAAAAAGATTTAAGTATTCAGAATAGATATTTAAGATTTATTAGTAAGTAACCTTCCTAAGGGGGAAAAGTATGTCAGATAATTTTAAAGCACTAGTTGTCAATCAAGAAGGTGAAAATTTTACAAGAGAGGTAAAATCAATAGATAAATCATTTTTAAAACATGGTGATGTACTTGTTCAAGTAGATTATTCAGACTTAAACTATAAAGATGCACTTATTTTAAGAAATGGGGCAAAATTAGTAAAAGAATTTCCACATATCCCAGGCATTGATTTTGCAGGAACTGTCTTAGAAAGTGACAATTCTAAATTTGAAAAAGGGGACGAGGTAATACTTACAGGTTGGAGAGTTGGTGAAATTTATTTTGGTGGCTACTCTCAATTTGCAAAAGTCAATGGAGATTATCTAGTTAAAAAACCAAAAGATATTACATCCAAACAGGCAATGATTTTAGGTACTGCTGGACTAACAGCATTATTATGTTCTTTTGCAATCAAAGCTAGAGAAGAACTTTTATTAGGTGAAAAAGTTAAAGATGTTTTAGTCACTGGTGCTTCTGGAGGTGTTGGAAGTATTGCAGTGATGATTTTAAATAAATTTGGTTACAATGTTACAGCAGTTACCGGAAAAGCTGAAAATGAAGAATATTTAAGATTATTAGGTGCTAAAAAAATAATAAATAAAGCTGATTTAGATAAAGACGCTAGACCCTTAGACAAAGGTCTGTGGGACGGTGTTGTCGATACTGTTGGTGGAAAAATACTTGCTAATGCACTTGCGCAAACTAGAGACAATGGAATTGTTGCGGCCTGTGGAAATGCTTCTGATTATAAATTAAACACTACTGTAATGCCTTTTATTATTAGAGGTGTTAAACTTTGGGGAATAAATTCTGTTACAGCATCGATAAAAAGAAGAGAATTTGTTTGGCATGAAGTTAAAAATATTATTGATTTCGAGCAACTAGAAAAATCAATTAAAACAGTGAGCTTAGAAGATTTAATAGACATATATCCAAAAATGTTAAAAGGTGAAACATCAGGAAGATATATTGTTGATCTTAATAAATAGATGGATTGGGATAAATTAAAAATATTTCATGCAGTAGCGGAAGCTGGAAGCTTTACTAATGCAACAATAAATCTAAATTTAAGTCAATCTGCAATAAGCAGACAAATTCAATCATTAGAACAAGACCTTAAAGTACAACTCTTCGAAAGACATGCAAGAGGTCTTACATTAACTGAAAATGGAGAGTATTTATTTAAAACAGCTCATGATGTGATTAGTAAATTGAAAGAAGTTGAGTCTACATTGGGTGATCAAAAAAACAAACCAACTGGTAAATTAACAATTACAACAGTTAGAAGTTTTGGAACTCACTGGCTAACACCTAGAATTCAAGAGTTTATGACTTTAAATCCAGAAATTGAAATTGAATTAATTTTTGACGATAAAGAGTTAGACTTAAGTACAAGACAAGCAGATTTAGGTATTTTTATGAGAAGACCTAAGCAACTTAATTATATCCAAAAAAAATTAGTAGATATTAAATATTATATATATGGATCAAATAAATATTTAGAGAAACATGGGATGCCAAAAAATGTTACAGATCTAAATAAACATAAATTTATTTCATTTGGTAAAGGAGCACCCTCACCAGTGTATGATCCTGACTGGGCTTTAAAACTTGGAATTAAAGATGCTAAAAAAAGAAAACCAATAATGAAAGTGAATAGTGTCATGGGTTTACTTTTGGCAGTTGAAGCGGGTGTTGGACTTGCAGCACTTCCTGAGTATTTAGTTTTTAATTCAAATAATGTAATAAAAGTTCTCCCAAACTCAGAAGGACCTATAACAGAGGCTCACTTTGTCTACCCTCAATCTCTTAAAAATACAGCAAGAATTACTGCCTTTAGAAATTTCTTATTTAGTAAAATAGGTGATTGGAAATAATTCTAGTTATTTTTGTCGTTAACATAAACTGAAACACCTCTAGAATTAATATCTATATCAAACTTTTTGTGCAGTGGTGGAAAAGCTCTTTGTGAGCAATCTAACCTGTCACAAGTTCTACAAGAAACACCAATAGGAATTTCAGTTTTCTTATCTGAGATATCTAAATTTTCTGTATATACAAATTCTTTTGCATATTTAGCCTCACAACCTAAACCAATTGATAAAATACTTTTTGATAAACCATATCGACCAACACCTTTTTCAACAGTTCTTGCAATACACACATATTTTTCACCATTAGTCATTTTACTTACTGCGGCTTGTATAACTCCAGGCCTTGTAAAGGCTGAATACACATTCCATCTAGGGCAAGCACCACCATATCTTGGTATTTCAATTCCAGATAAAGAAAATCTTTTAGAAATATTTCCTGCAATATCTGTTCTTAACATATGAAAAGGTATGCCTGGTAATTTAGGATCTTGAAGGCAAGTCACTCTATGAGCAACTTGTTCAAAAGAAGTAGCGAAAGTATTTTGCAAAAGTTCTAAATCATATTTTAGCTCCTTACATTCTGAATGAAATAATTTATAAGGCATTAAAATTGCAGCACCACAATAATTTAATAGTGCAACTTGTGTCAGTCTTTTTGACTCATTAGATGGAAAATTAAAATTAGATAGATATTCATTAATTTCTTTTGACGCACCTTCTTGAGCAATTTGAGATGCAGCATGTAATTTTTTAGTTTCTAAAGTATTATAATCACTTAATAGAAGTTCTTTTTTTTTATTATTATAGATTTTTGAAAAAGGTTTGCCATCTTCTGGAATTATATCTTTAACAATTATTGAATATTCAGATTTCAAAAAATCGCATAGAGCAATATATCTTGTCCTATTATTAACTTGAACTTTATTAAAGATTTTATCTGCAAATTTTTCTAATTTAGGAAAGTAGTTCTTATTTTCTTGAAGGAAATCTGATATTACCTCTCCAGGAAAAGCTGTTTTCCTACTATCAATTTTTTTTCCTGAAATATCCTCAACTTTATTAACTATATCATGGTCTTTTTGTTTGAAATTATCTCCTAATTTAATTAATGCTTTTGCAATTTTTGGATTGGTATTTACTAGATCCTTTACTTCAGGCCCTAATATATCTAAGTCTTCAAACAATTGATCATCTAAAAGCTCAGAAATATCATTTTCTAAATTAACATCAGCCTTGCTAGTTAAATCAGATAAGTTAACTCTTAACTCTTTACTAACTTTAATTAATAAGTCACCATCAATATTTCTTTTTCCACTTTCAATTAAGTTTAGATAGCTTGGAGAAATTTTTATTTGTTCAGCAAATTTATTTGCCTGCAATCCTAATTGTCTTCTAAATGCTTTTATTTTAGGTCCAATTTTTAAATCAGATTTATTTATATTTTTATTTTTTAAAAATTTAGTAATTGCAATTTTTGAATTATCTAAACTAATTTCTCTTTCACTAGTAAGATCAGACAACTCAATTCTTAATTCATTGCAAATTTTAATTAATAGATCAGCATCAATATTTCTTTTTCCGCTTTCAATTAGATTTAAATAGCTAGGTGAAATATTTATTTGTTCAGCTAACTTTTTAGCTTGAAGACCTAACTTTCGCCTAAAGTTTCTAATTTTATTGCCAATACTGACGTTTATACTCATTTTTATTCTCTTATTTGTAAATTTTGTAAATTTTAATTTACAAAAAATAAACTCAGTTTACAAGTAAAATGGTACTTTTTAGTAGTATTTGTAAATCTTGTAAATTATATATTTCATATGAATGAAAAATTAAAAAATACAGAAAATGACGCTCAAATCATAAGAGAAGAGGATTTATCTGCATATAAAGCAAAAGGTATCTATATGAGAGATGATCATTGTGATTGGGGTTCAAGTGGAATGGAAGCTTTAGTTGATCAAATCAACGATAGTAACTAATTCGTTCACTTAAAATCTAATTTTCTTAACTACATAACCTAGAAAGAACCCACTCATGAGCTCAGAAGCCAATGTTTCATACGATTTAAAAAGATTTGCAGGAATTAAAAGAGATTATACTACAGAAGAGGTTGAGAGATTAAGAGGTTCAATTAAAGTTGAATACTCAATGTGTAAACATCAATCTAAAAAATTATGGGATCTTTTGAATTCTGAAAACTATATCAATACATTAGGATCATTATCTGGAAATCATGCTATTCAACATGCCAAAGCCGGATTGAAAGCAATTTATTTAAGTGGATGGCAAGTAGCCGCTGATGCAAATACTGCTGGAGAAATGTATCCTGACCAGTCTTTATATCCGTATGACAGTGCTCCAAAATTAGTTGAGTCAATGAACAATGCACTAATTAGAGCTGATCAAATTCAACATATGGAACTACATGATGGAGATATGCAATCCAAAGATAGAACAGACTATATGTTACCTATTATTGCAGATGGAGAAGCAGGTTTTGGAGGACCATTAAACGTTTTTGAATTAGCAAAAAAATTTATTAAAGCAGGTGCGGCTGGAGTTCATTTTGAAGATCAATTAGCTAGTGAAAAAAAATGTGGCCACATGGGTGGAAAAGTTTTAGTTCCAACTGGCACGATGATTAAGAATTTAAAAGCCGCAAGACTTGCTGCAGATATTGCTGATGTGCCCTTAATAATTTTAGCGAGAACGGATGCAAATGCCGCAAAGTTAATTACAAATGATTTTGATGAAAATGATAAACCATTTTTAACTGGCGAAAGATCACCCGAAGGTTTTTATTATGTTAAACATGGTATTAATCAAGCTATTTCAAGAGGTTTGGCTTATGCCCCTTATTCAGATTTAATTTGGTGTGAGACAGCAACGCCAAACTTACAAGAAGCAAAAAAGTTTGCTGATGCAATTCATGAAAAATTTCCTGGAAAATTATTAGCTTACAATTGTTCTCCCTCGTTTAACTGGAAGAAGCATTTATCAGATGCTGAGATTGGAACATTTCAGCAAAAAATTAGTGAGATGGGCTATAAGTTTCAGTTTATTACACTTGCAGGATTTCATACTCAAAATATTGCAATTTTTGAACTTGCTGAAAAATATAAAACTGAAGGAATGACTGCTTATTCTAAAATACAAGAGCTTGAATTTGCTAGAGAGAAAGATGGTTACACTAGCGTTAAACATCAAAGAGAAGTTGGAACATCTTATTTTGATGCAGTTTCAAATACTATAAGTAGTGGAAAAAGCTCTACAACTGCTATGGCAGGCTCTACAGAATCTGAACAGTTTTAATTAGTCTTTACTTAAACTTTAAATATGTTCTAATATTTAAATGATCCTAAGTGGAATACTTTTAGTCATTTTCTACATTTCTCATCGATATATCGTTGCCTGGATTATCTATTACAATAACAGCGATAAAAGATTTGGTAATTCTATTTGGCGTTGGACTTATGATTATAAGGTTATTGGTGAAAGAGATATTTCAGATCTTGATGATAAGCCCTTTGTAAGGAAAAGAAGAATTAGAAATCGCACAATTACTCTAATGTATTGTAATTTTTTTACAGCTTTTGTTATATCTCTGTCTTTTTTAAGTAATTTACTTATTGCGATATTATCTTAATTAACTCTTGTAAACTGCGTCAATAAATGCGATTGATAATCATTCGCAATGCTAATAATAAGCATTCCAAACTAAATAAACAATAAAAACAGGAAATAATAATGAAAAAAATTACAATTATTGCATTTTTCATGACTTTATTTGCAAACATGACGTTTGCTGCTGAAGTTAATGTATTCAGTGCAAGACATTACGATTCAGACATTCAACTTTACGAAAAATTTACAGCTAAAACTGGAATTAAAGTAAATGTTGTATCTGGTAAAGATAAAGCTCTTCAAAAAAGAATAACTGAAGAAGGTGCCGATTCCAAGGCTGACCTTTATATTACTGCTGATGCAGGAAGATTAGGTGCATTCGCTGCAAAAGGGATGTTCCAAAATTCTATGACAACTGCGATCAAAGCTGCAGTTCCAGCAAATTTTAGAACTTCTAAATGGACTGGAATAGCTAAGAGAGCAAGAATTATGTATTACTCACCTGAAAGAGTAAATGCAAATGAGCTTAACGGTATGACTTACGAAGGTCTTGCTGATCCAAAATGGAAAGGTAGAGTTGTTATAAGAAAATCTAACAATATCTATAACCAATCTCTTGTTGCATCATTAGTAAAAAATAATGGTAAAGCAGCAACTTGTTCTTGGGCAAAAGGTGTTGTGGCTAACATGGCTAGGGACTCTAAAGGAAATGATAGAGCTCAAATTTTAGCTGTAGCTGCAGGTGAAGCTGATCTAGCAGTAGCTAATACATACTACTATGCTTTGATGTTATCTGGAAAAAAAGGTGCTGAACAACAAGCAGCTGCTAAAAAAGTTTTACCTTTTTTCCCTAACCAAGGAGATAGAGGAACTCACATGAACATTAGTGGAGGAGGGGTAATTAAAACTGCACCAAATCCTGATAATGCAAAAAAACTACTTGAGTTTTTATTAACTAAAGAAGCACAAGAACACATAGTTAATAATACATTTGAATATCCAATGATTGATGGTGTTGAACCTCATGCATTAGTTAAACAAATGGGTCTTGGATACAATCAAGATTTAGAAACTAAAGTTGCTAATTATGGAAAACAACAAGCTACAGCACTTGAGTGTATGTTAGCAGCAAGTTGGAAGTAATAAGCTAGTGAAAAAGAATTTATTTAATATTGATTTAGATAAATCTTCTGACGTATATGGGTCACAATCTCTGAAAGCTTGTGATCCATGTGCAGCAGAGTGTGAAAAAATCAATAGAAAAATAAATAATAGAAAATTATCAGATATTGAAGATAAAGAGGTTGCACATATCCTCTCTCCTTTTAATACTTAATTTTCTTTTTAATGATTGTGCTCATAGCTCTACAAAAGGTATTTACCCTACCTAATTTAACTATGAGCACTAAAAAATTCAAATGCAAATAATTCAATTAAACAAACACTTAAAAAATAACAGGAATAGAATGATAGAAGGAAAAAAATGTTCAAATGTAGTTTTGAAAACAAGAAAAATTGGAAAGTGGGTTGATGTAAGTACTGATGAAATATTCAAAGGTAAAAAAGTAATACTATTTTCATTACCAGGTGCATTTACACCAGTATGTTCTGAAAAGCAGTTACCAGGATTTGAAGGAAATTATGATAAATTGTTAGGCCTAGGTATTAATGAAATTTATTGTATTAGTGTTAATGATGGCTTTGTGATGAATGCTTGGGCTGATCAACAAAAATTGAGAAAAGTTAAGGTATTACCAGATGGAAATGCAGATTTTACAAGGGCAATGGGCATGTTAGTTGACAAAAAGCATGTAGGTTTTGGTCTAAGAAGCTGGAGATATAGTGCAATTATAAATGATGGTGTGGTTGAAAAATGGTGGCAAGAGGATGGTATGAATAATGATGGCAGTGATCCTGATCCATATGAACAAACAACTCCCGAGAACTGTATAGAGTATCTATCTAAATAATAAAAGATGCAAACTCATAGCTTATAAGAAAATTTTAAGAATTAGCTCTATAATCTCTCTCTCAAATTGGTTTTAGAGTTGGTATTAACTTCCCTTGGTAACAAGGGAAGTTTCTTAAAAATAATTATTAAGGTATTGTAAATTATGAGATTTAGAAAAATAAATATTTGGTATATATCATCACTACTTATTTCTTTAGTAGTGGCTGCACCGATTTTAACTGTATTTAGCAGTTTTTTTGAAACTACTGGAGATTATAGTTTAATTTTAAAAAATACTTTTCTTTATGATTATATTTATAATTCTTTAATACTTTTAATAGGTGTTTTATTTTTAACATTTATAATTGGTGTTGGATGCGCTTATTTAGTTTCATTTTATAATTTTCCAGGTGTAAATTTTTTTAAATGGTCTTTAATTCTATCTTTTGCTGTCCCAGCTTATATTTATGCATATTCCTTAACTGCTTTTTTTGAAAATTATGGAACAGCTTTTTCAATCTTAAAAAATTTATTTGGAGAAGGTAATTATAATTCCCACATTCCTAAATTTGATGGAATGATTGGAGCCATAATTTCAATATCATTTTCATTATTTGGTTATGTTTATGTTTTAACCAGAACATCATTTCACTATCAGTCACAAAATTTAATAGAACTTGGAAAAAATCTTGGTTTCTCTAAAAAAAGATCTTTTTTTAAGATAATACTTCCCTCTGCAAGACCTGCTATCGTTGCTGGTCTGTCCTTAGTTGCAATGGAAACTTTATCAGATTTTGGATCTGTATCTTTTTTTGGAATATCTACTTTTACTACAGGAATATATAATGCTTGGATTTCTTTTGATGATCTTACTCTTGCTAACAGATTGTCATTTTACCTATTAATTTTTATTCTTGGATTATTTATTTTAGAAAACTTTTCAAGAAAGAAGGCTCAATATCACTCACCTTCTAAAGGAGGGTTTAAATCTAAATCAGTTATTAATTTAAGTGGATACAAGTCGTTTTTAGCATTTTCTTTTTGTATGTTAATTTTTTCTATAAGTTTTTTATTTCCGGTCCTGCAAATGCTTTATTGGACAATTCTATTTCCAAAACATTTAGCTGATTTAGATCTAGTTGACTTATTTTCTAATACTGCAATTTTAGTAATTTTATCTAGCTGCTTATTAATTGCCTTAGCCTTTATTTCAAATTATGGAAATAGAGTTTCTAAAAGTAAATTTTTAAAAGCACTAACTACTTTTTCAATTTCAGGATATGCAATACCAGGGATTATTTTAGCGGTAGCATTCATTACCTTTATCTCATGGTTTGACAGCAGTATTATAGGTCAATTTGAAATGAACAGTATAAAGCCAATTTTTATAGGCTCTATTCTTGGCCTAGTTTTAGTATATTTTATTAGATTTTATTCATTAGCAAGTAACGGAATTAAATCGGGATATTTAAAAATAAACTATTCTATTGATGAAGGTGCATATCTGCTTGGATATTCTAAATTCAAGACATTCAAAAACATACATGTCCCATATCTAAAAAACTCAATTTTATTGATAGGAATTTTATTAACCATTGAAATCATTAAAGAGTTACCAATTACGCTAATTATGAGACCATTTAATTTTGAAACTTTTGCAACAAAGGCATATATCTATGCTTCTCAGGATTTATTAGAGGCCGCAGCAGCCCCATCATTATTTCTTATAATCATTGCAAGTTTCTTTATATTAATTACATCTAAATATATTCTTAAAGACTAAAATTATGACAAAAAATTTTCTAGAAATTGATAATGTAACATTTACCGCTAGCGCACAAAACAAAGTAAGTAATGTCTCATTGACTATTGAAAATCAAGGAGACATTATCTGCTTATTGGGTCCATCTGGAATTGGTAAAACTACAATTCTTAGAACAATTGCTGGTTTAGAAAAAATTAATTCTGGAAAAATTAAATTAAAGAATAAATTACTTTCTTCTAAAGATGTTCATGTAGAACCAGAAGATAGAAACATATCAATGGCCTTTCAAGATAACTCACTTTTCCCTCATTATAATGTTTTAGAAAATATAAAATTTGGTGCTGAGAGAAATAAAAAGAAAAAAAAAGGGCTAAATATAAATGAGATAATTAAATTTCTTCATATTGATCATGTCATTGATAAATATCCACATCAAATAAGTTCTGGTGAAGCACAAAGAGCTTCTTTAGCTAGATCTTTATTGTCAAATCCTGATTTGTTATTATTAGATGAACCTTTATCAAATGTTGATCAGAATTTTAAAGAAGAAATCCAAGTTAAGTTAAAACAAATATTAACAGAGCAAAAAATAACAACCATCATTGTAACACACGACTCATATGAAGCTTTTTATTTAGGTACAAAATGTGGCATAATCCTTGATGAACAATTAAAACAATTTGATGATCCATATAATGTTTACCATTTTCCAAATTCAATAGAGGTAGTTAACTTTTTAAATAGAGGAATTTTAATTCCAGCAAAAGTCACAGGTGAAAATAGTTTAGAGAGTGTTGATTTGGGATCAATAACTGGTAATTTTATAAAACACTACCCAAAAGGATCTGAGGTTCAGCTTCTATTACAACCAGAAGATCTAGAACATGATGATCAAAGTAATTTAAAATTAGAAGTGGTGGATAGAAAATTTAGAGGAACCAATTTTATCTACACACTTAAAACTCAGAGCAATAAGTTAATTCCAGTTTTTGTACATTCTCACCATATCCATCAACATGAAGTAGATGAAAAATTTGGTATCAAGAGACCAATTAATATTGATCATATAGTTTGTTTCTAATACAAAACTTAACTTAAAATGAATGATAGATTAAAAAACTTATCTAAGGGAATAATAGATGTAAGTCCTTTAATGATACCCGTAGTTCCGTTTGGCATCATTTATGGTGTTATTGGTATGGAGTTAGGATTAAGTGCACATATGACATTTGGAATGTCTATTATAATTTTTGGTGGAGCTTCTCAAATAGTATTGCTTCAGTTATTTTCGGGAGGAGCCTCTTCTTTAGTTGCAATAACTTCTGTTGGTGCGGTTAATTCTAGACACTTATTATATGGAGCCGTTTTTTCAGAATATTTATCTCATTTAAAATTAACTTGGAAAATTATTTTATCTTACGTATTAATTGATCAAGCATTTGCTGTCTCAAATACTTATTTTAAAAAAAATAAAAAAAACAGCTTTAAACACTATCACTTATTAGGAGCTGGCTTTACTTGTTGGATCATTTGGCAGATATCAACAATTTTAGGTATAGTTCTAGGATCAGTTGTTCCAGAAGAGCTAGGTTTAAGTTTTGCTATTTCTTTAACCTTTTTGGCTTTATTAATTAATGATTTTAGAAAGTTTAAAAATATTATTGTAATGCTGGTGTCAGGAATAGTTGCAACTATTGGGTATAATACAATACCATTTCAAGCATATATTATTGTTGCAGCAATATCTGCTTTACTAGTTGCCACATTATTAACTTTGATAACTTCAAAGAAAAATTAATGCATTGGTCGACAATTATCTACTGTGGAATTATTACTTATTTAACAAGGTTTTCTATGATTTTTTTATTAAAAGAGGACATATTAAATGATAAGACAAAAAAAATACTCTCCTATGTACCTTCTGCTATTTTCCCTGCAATAATTTTTCCACCAATATTCTTAGATAGTGCAGGCGCAATAGATATTGAAAGTAATCCAAAAATCTTAGCAGCTATATTTGCTATAATTATAGGTTATTTCAGCCGAAGCATTATTGCTACAATATTTGTTGGACTTACTTCTTATTGGTTTTTGATTTTTGTATATTATCAATAGAAAAACTTATAATTAAAATTTTATGTTTCCTAAATTTAAAATTAATAATGAGTTGCTTGGCATATTATATATGCTTTTATGTCAATTCTCATTTGCTACTAATGATGCTTTTGTTAAAGTTATTTATCAAAACTATGATGAGATATTTGTTTTAAATCAAATAATTTTTATAAGAGGTATTTTTACGTTGCTTTTTATTCTATTTTTTCTTTATATTAAGAACGAACTTAATTTTAAATCTATTTTTACTTCAAAAGAGTTAAGAGTCAGAGGTTTTTTAGAATCTTTAGCAGCTCTATTCTTTTTTATTGGTATTGCTTTATTACCCTTTGCTAATGTTTATATTCTTTTAAGCATGGCACCAATTTTATTAACTGCTTTTGGTGCAATATTTTTAAATGAAAAAGTTAGATGGAGAAGATGGAGCGCTGTATTATTGGGCTTTATAGGTGTGGTGGTGGTAATTAATCCTGGAAAATTAGAGTCTAGTTATTATTTTATTTTCCCAATAATTGCTGCAATCATGCTTTCAATCAGAGACATGTACACAAAAAAATTTAAAAAAGATTATCATAGTTTACAAATCGCATTCATGACTTGCTTTGTTGTGACACTTCTTTTTGGTTTATTAAGTATTTATAAATTTTATGATTTTAATTTAATGGATATTTTTATTTTATTTATAGCAGCTTTTTTTTTAGCACTTGGTTATATTTTTTCAGTAGCGACAATTAAAATTGCACTTGTTTCTGTTACCTCCACCTTTAGATATTCGGTAATCCTATGGGGAATATTGTATGGCTACTTCTTATTTGATGAAGTTCCATCTACCAATAGCTATATTGGAGCTATAATAATCATAATTAGTGGATTAATAATTATTTCAAGACAGAAACAGCTTGGAAAAATAAAGTAAAATTACATTAGTTAAATTTAGCACACCCCCTATACCACCTCTTGTTAAGCAAAGTTAACCAATATATATATCATGTATGAGAAAAATTTTAGTTCTAATATTTACGCTTATTTCATTTAACTGTTTTGCTGTGGAAAAAACCACAACTTTTACAAATGAAATTTTTAATAAAGCTCAACTTGAAGGAAAAACAGTTGTTATAAACTCTTGGGAAAAATCTTGTACAACATGCAAAAGACAAATTAAAATTCTAGATCAGGCAGAAAATGAATTTAAAGATGTTCTTTTTTTAAGTTTTGAACAAACAAAAGATAAAGATATAGCAAAACAATTAGATATTGATTATTGGACTACAATTGTTGTCTATAAAAATAATAAAGAAGTGCACAGAAGCATAGGACAAACTAATAAAGCAAAAATCTACGAATTAATAAAATCTTAATCTAAATAACAAAACCAATTAATGTTTATTTGATAATCCAAAAGATGATATTAATTATATAAACTAAAATTCCATAAAATAAGAACATAAGTATTTTATCTTTTCCTGTTTTTTCTTCCCAGTTCAATTTAAATAATACCGATGGAGAGACTACTAATAAGATAACTCCAACTAAAATTACTAGTAATGATAAAATTATAAATACATTCATTTTTAATGACAGGCGATGTTAAATTTTTTTAGTCTCCAATAATTATAAGGCCAGGGAGTTAGAAATCCCACTATTAACATAATAGGCACGACCCAATAAGTAAGTTGAGCTCCACCTGTTAAATAATAATCTGTCAAATTCATTGAAATTTCCATACTAATCATTGAGATAAAGCTCATCCCACAAGCTGTTTTTAGAGCATTTATAAATTTAAAATTCTGTCTAATTAAAATAAAAGTTTCAAGCATGATACTAGTTAGTAAGCCATTAATGATTGCCAAGATCATTATACCAATTATAGGAAAGGGAATTTGAGCCAGTTGAAAAAATAATATTGTTCCAAAATCTCCAATTGAACAACCAATAACACACCACATAGTATTTTTGGCACTTCTTCTCCATGTGTGTTGGCAAGACCAATGAAAATTTTTAGATACAGTATTTTTTTCTATCATTATTGAGCAATTTTTACTTTTGCAATCATACCAACATCATAATGACCTGGAACATTACAGGCTATTTCAATATTTTGTGCTTTAGAAAATTTCCAAATTAAATCTTTTTTTTCTTTTGGTTCCAATAAAACACTATTGCTATGTTGATGACTCATGGATTTATCCATTTCTGCCATTGTAGCCATTTTTTTTCTATCAATACTATCTCCAAGTAAGATTTCATTTTCAACCATTTTTTGCATTTCTGGTTGGTGCTTTTTGTGCATCATGGCATTTGCAATATTAAACTCATGAACTAACTCACCAAAATTTTCTACTTCAAATCTTACAGTCTCTTCAGCTTCAAAATTGAAAGAATTAGGTTCAAAATAGTTATCATACATTTTAATTCTTATTACTCTTGTAACATCATCACTTTTACCTTCTGTGCCAACACTCATCATATTTTTATCTGCATTGGATTGTGTGGAAAAAGAGAAAACTGTAAAAAGCATTAGTATGTATAATTTTTTAATCATATTTATTTATCCTTAGTTATTATTTACTGATTGAAATTTGTCTTTCATATATTTCATCATCCCAATGACTTTTTATGTATGATAGAACAGAATCTATTTGTTTATCATTTATTTTGTCACCAAAACCAATCATTTTTCCTTCATAATTTTTAACTAATTTTGCTAAACCATATTTAATAATATTATGAAGAGTAGCATCATCATGATGCCAGGTATGACCTGCACCATTTAAAGGTGGTGCTTTTCTATGACCATCTTCATCAAGGTCTTTCCAATTTTCTGCACCAACCAAATTAACTTGATGACAACTCACACAGTTATTTTCGTAGATAATTTTTCCTCTAGCAATCATTAAAGTTGAGTCTCTTGTTATAGGAAAGTGAAAATGAGCGTAAGAAATTTGATTAATGAAAATGAATGATATTATAATTAACAATGTTTTCATAAAATTATATTATTATAATTTAGGTAGTTTACTAGTATTAACAATATGAAAGCTAAATAGCCCCTAGTTTAATATTACTGGCAATATTTAGATCAATTAATTTTGGTTTAGGTAAATTTAGACCATTCATTATCTTCACATATTCTTTTTCGTTATTGACTTGTAGTCTAGGATTAAATTTTTTTTCATTACCAATAGAGCTAAATTTCTTTCCATTATAATCATGAGCTGGATAAACAAGGGTTTCCTCAGGTAATTTTAACAACTTATTAAAAATTGAGTCATAAGCATCTTCAGCACTACCATTTTGAAAATCTGTTCGACCCGTTCCATTGATAAGCAAAGTGTCTCCCGAGAATAAACAATCATTCATTAAAAAACTAAAACTGTCAGATGTATGACCTGGAGTATGAAGTGCTTTTATTCTCAATTGATCGAGCGTTATAATTTCTTCATCTTTTACTTTAATTTCTACAGCATCAGCTGGGGTATGATCACCCATAATAGTTACACAATTTGTTTGATTTTTTAATTTACTAGCTCCTGTAATATGATCAGCATGGATATGAGTATCAATGACTTTTACTAATTTTAAATTTAATTCGTTAAGTAATTTTATATAATTTTCAACATTTTCTAAAACTGGATCTATAATTAAGGCTTCTCGACCTTTTTTTGAAGCAATAAGATATGTGTACGTGCTAGTAGCTTTGTCAAATAGTTGTTTAAAAATCATAATATAATTTACTATATTTAATTTATCTTATATTTAAAGCATACAAACAGAATTTAGAGAAAAAAATTTATGCTATCTAATAAAATTAAAGATTATTTAAATGAATATATAAGCCAAGAAGTTTATGTTCAGGTAGCTGTTGCAAAAGGGAAAAATAAGATCACTACTAATGCAGCCATAAGCAAGTATTTTGAAAGTAATCACTTTACTGGTTTAGCTGAAGGCAAACCTTATAATACTTTTTTAGATGATCTTAAGGATAAGTGTCTGGGTAAATTAGTAAATTCTCCAATGAAAGATAGCAAAACTAATGATAAGATTATTGTTGAGTTACAAAAAAAACTTAATACCTTAAAAATTGAAGAATTAAATGATACTTACTGGGAAGTTGAGACGGGTGAATATTTAAGTGAAGTAGATATTAAAGAAATTGAATTTGAGAGAGATACATTGATTAAATTTTTAACATCAAAAGATGAAGCGCACAATACAGTTAGTACTCTTTGTAAAAATTATGAAAAGTTATGTAAAGAAAAATACCCAGAAGCTCCATTGCCTTTAGAAATTCTAAGCAACTAAAAATTTAAACAAAACATTCCCAAAAATTTCTCTCAAGAATAGTTGATTTTTTAAAATTTTTTTTAAGTATATTTAATTTTTTACCCTTATTATTTTTCAAGAGAGCATCTAAATAATCAATATTGTCTTTGGCTATCTGCTGGTATTCGTTTGATGAATACATTTTAATCCAAGAACTATATTTGCTTTTTTTCCATTTTTTAATTTTAGAAAGATTAAACCCAATCTCACCATAGCCAATGATGCATACTGATAGGCATGAGAAAATATCAAGATTGTCTCCATTTTTACCCACACTGAGTACATGATCAGTGTAAGCACTATTAGCTTTCTCGATCACGATGTTATTAAGAGATTTAAGGGGAATCTTCCATTTTTTGCAATAATTGATGTGGAGTTTGATTTCATGATCAATTCCCTTAATAAAATTCACTGATCTATTAATTTCTTCAAAGCTATTAGACTTATAAACACTAAGAGCTAAAATTCTAAGAAATTGCTGTAAGAAAACATAATCTTGAACTAAATAATTTTTAAAATTTTCATCGGGCAGTTTGTTACTTACTAAATCAGATAAAAATTTATGATTAGTGTATTCAGACCATTCCTTCTTACAGCTATTTTTTAATTTATAAAAAAAGGTTTTTTTATTATCGTAAATATTCACTATTCCTTAATTGAAGTTTTAATTTTGGAAAAGTTAAAGTTATCATTCTTTTTAAAGAGCATCACTGTAATCATGGGTGTAAATGTTGCTAAAATAAATGACCAAAATAATAATGTTGTAGATATCCAAATAGGAAATACTTCAGCTGGAAATAATTTACCAATTAAAATACTTTTATCAAAAGTTTGGTTAGGAAATAGAAGTAATCCAGATATCAGTCCAATTATAACTGAGATTAAAGAAAGTTTTTCATCAACATCACCTTTGAACATCCCATAAAAAATAGGAAATACAGCAGCACAACATAATAAATCTGCAAATAAAAACATAAATAAGACGCTGTAACCCTTAGATGCGATCAAAAAAACAATTGCTGATAAACCACATATTAAATATTTAGATAGCATTAGATAACTATTCTTATTTTTTAAACTAATAAATTTATTTCCCTCAATAGTAATAATGCTTGAAAGTGCATTAATAAGTGTATCCATACTGCTAATTACTAAGGCTAAAACTAAAATTAATATTGATATGGTTAACAAAGAATTAATTCCAGTAAATGGCTCTAATAAAAGTGTAAAAAATAAAGTACTAGGGTCTGCTGCTTTATCAACTGATACTGCAAGAATTCCAAAAAAACCTAAAACAAGCATAAATGGAATTACAATTAAGAAGGCAGACATAAATCCTTTTCTTAAATCATCTGAACTTTTTGCTGCAAATACTCTCTGCCAAACGCCTTGATCAAATAAGTTAGTTGCAAAAACAGCAATAAAAAAAGTTAAGCCAGCAGTATAGCCATAAAAATATTTACCACTCATTAATGTACCAGCTTTTTCATTAATTAAATCCATAGTAAAAGTATTATTTCCAGAATTATAGATATGGTTGATAGCAAATATTAATAAAATCATAATTATAATAAATTGAATTTTATCTGTAAAAATTGAAGCTCTAAGTCCTCCATAAAGAGTGTAAGATAGAGTGGCAACAATTATTACAAGAGAGGTTTGCCAAAGAGGAAACCCTGACATTAAGTTAACAACTTTTGCAATTGCTGTAACTTCAGCTGCAAAATAAACAAACATATACATTATTGTTAATAATAAAACCAAACGAAACATAGCTTTACCAAATCTAATTAAAACAAATTGAGTAAGAGTATTACCGTTAGGCATAATTTTTCTCATTCTCTGACCGATTGTAATAAAAGCCAAGAAAGGTAGAGCTTGACCTAAGCCATAACCAATTATAGCACCTAAGCCACCCCAAGTAGCAGCCTCTGATGGACCAATTAAAATCCACACACCAAAACATGATGCAACTAATGATGCAGTTAAAGATCTTTTACCAATTGATCTATCTGCATTTAAATATGAGTTAATCGAAAGTTTACCTTTTGAATAAACTATTCCAATAGTAGCAAAAGCTAATGAAGTTAAAAGTAAGGTAATTATAGTAGTTGATTGATCTAGATATGTTGTGTTCATTTTTCCCTTCGTTGTGATTATACAACAGGTTCTTTGGGTATATTCTCAGCTTTTTACAGCACCCCAGAAACTGATATTCTTAAAAAAAAGAATATAAAAGTTAATTTAAGAAATAATTAAATTAAGTCAAATTTTAACTCCAAGATATGAACACTAGGTAATGAAATAATGTATTAAATTAGTAGGTTTATTGAATTAATTTCATTAATAACTATATACACCTTAATAAATGTCTGAGATTCAAATATCCATTAACAACTTATCCAAAGTTTATGATAATGGTTTTAAAGCCCTTAATAATGTTAGTCTTAAAGTAAAACAGGGTGAAATCCTTGCAATGCTTGGACCTAATGGTGCGGGAAAAACAAGTTTAATCAGTATTATTTGTGGAATTGTTAAACCTTCTTCAGGAACTGTTAAAATAGATAATTTTGATATTATAAAAGATTATAGAGAGACGAGATCAAGAATAGGGCTTGTTCCTCAAGAACTAAACTTAGAATCTTTTGAAACTGTTTTTGATACTGTGTCTTATTCCAGAGGATTGTATGGAAAGCTACCTAAACCAGAACATATTGAAAAAATTTTAAAAGATTTAAGTTTGTGGGATAAAAAAGATCAAAGACTGAGACAATTGTCAGGTGGAATGAAGAGAAGAGTTTTAATTGCAAAAGCTTTGTCTCATGAGCCTAAAATACTATTTCTTGACGAACCAACAGCTGGTGTAGATGTTGAACTTAGAAGAGACATGTGGATGGTTGTTGAAGAGTTAAGAAAAACAGGGGTCACAATTATCTTAACTACCCACTATATTGAAGAGGCAGAAGCTATTGCTGACCGTGTAGCTGTAATTAATCAAGGAGAAATTATTATTGTTGAAGATAAAAAAGAATTAATTAAAAAAATGGGTCATAAAAAACTAACTATTGAATTACAAAAAAAAATTAAAGAAATTCCTGATGATTTACTTAAATATAGTCTTGAAATAGGTGAAGATCACATGTCTTTAATTTATACTTATAATGTTCAAGCTGAAAAAACTGGTATTACAGATTTATTACAAGATTTAAAAGATACTGGCTTAAAGTTAAAAGATTTAAAAACAGAACAAAGTACTTTGGAGAAGATATTTGTTGATTTAGTAAAGGAAAATAATGAAATTTAATTATTACGGATTTAGAGCTATTTATGTTCATGAGATGAATAGATTTATAAGAACTGTAGGTCAGTCTATTCTTTCTCCAGTAATATCCACCTCGTTATATTTTGTAGTGTTCGGTTCAGTTATTGGAAATTATATTGAAAAAATTGATGGTGTTAGTTATGGATCATTCATTGTACCCGGTCTCTTAATGCTAACTCTATTAACTCAATCAATAAGTAACACTTCGTTTGGAATATTTTTTCCAAAATTTAATGGAACTATTAACGAGATTTTAGCAGCACCTATATCAACGCTTGAAACGGTTCTAGCTTTTGTTGGAGCAGGAGCCACTAAAACATTAATTGTTGGTGCTGTAATTTATGCAACTGCTTCTTTTTTTGCAGATGTGACAGTTAAATATCCATTGTTAATGATATTTTTATTAGTTTTAGTTTCGTTCACTTTTGCTTTATTTGGCTTTTTAATTGGTGTTGTTAGTAAAAACTTTGAACAAATGTCTATCATTCCATCATTAGTGATAACGCCTATGGTATTTTTAGGAGGCAGCTTATATTCTCTTGATATGTTGCCACCAATTTGGCAAACAATTTCTTATTTTAATCCTGTAGTTTATCTAATTGATGGCTTAAGATTTTCTTTCTACGGTGTCTCTGATTTTGATATTTGGATAAGTATAAGCTCAATGGTTATATTTTTAATTATTTGTATAACTGCTGTCTCAGTTCTTCTTAAAAAAGGATATAATATTAAGAGTTAAGATTAACTAAAAAGCCTTTTAAATAAATCATTTAATTTTTTTTTATGCTCATAACCCATGCCTATAAATTTTGGAAAGGTTACGTAACTATTTTCAACTAAAGAAGAATCTGGAAATCCTCCAAAAGGCTGAAATAAACTAGGGTAAATTTCATTTCCACCTAAATTTAACCCTGCTGCAATATTACAAGAAATTTGATGTCCACCATGAGGTATCACTCTTGTGGAGTTCCAATTATTTTCTTTCATCATTTTTAAAGTTTTTAAATATTCAACTAATCCATAACTTAAAGAGCAATCAAATTGTAACCAGTCAATATCTTTTCGCATTCCACCATAACGAATTAAATTTCTAGAATCTTGCATTGAAAATAAATTTTCACCGGTAGCTAATCCATTTTTATAAGTTTTTGATAATTCAGAATTCAATTTATAATCCAGAGGGTCTCCTGCTTCTTCATACCACTTAAGATTATAAGGTTCTATTGCTACTCCATATTTAATTGCTGTTTTTAGATCAAATCTACCATTTGCATCAACACATAAATTTTGACCATCTCCGACTAACTTTAAAACGCTTTCAATTCTTTTTAAATCATCCTTTAAAGGTGCGCCTCCTATTTTCATTTTGACTGTTGTAAATCCCAAATCTAAATAACCTTTCATTTCATCAAGAAGTAATGGAATATCTTTGCCTGGGTAGTAATAGCCACCAGCAGCATATACAAAAATTTTGTTAGTGAATTCTCCATTGCCGTATTTTTTAGCCAAGTATTCATACAGTGGAACTTGTTCTATTTTTGAAACTATATCCCATATTGCCATATCTAAAGTTCCTACAGCCGTACTTCTTTCTCCATGACCACCTGGTTTTTCATTTTGCATTAAAACTTTTGAAATTTTTTCTGGACTAAAATTATTACCTTCGTCGTTTAATAAGTCTTTTTCATTAGCTTCATTTAATCTAGGTATAAATCTTTTTGTTAGGAGTTCACTGACTGCATATCTTCCATTTGAATGAAATCCATACCCAACCACATTTTCACCATTTATTTTGACATCAGTTTTTATTGCAACAACACTACAGTCCATTTTTGCAAAACTGATATAGGCATTTTTAATGTCTGAATTAATTGAAAAAGTTTTTTCTTGAATATCAATAATTTTCATTTTTATTTAATAATAGAGTAATTTTGATTTTTTACTTTCAATATTTATAAACATCAAGGATAGAACTTAAAATATAACATAAATTTAAGCTTACATGCTCATTGACACGAACATTAAAAGTAAATACTTTTTATATATAAATTAACTAACAAGAGGAAATATCTAATGAAATTAAAATCTTATATTAGTAAATTTCTTGCAGCATTATCACTTACAATTATTAGTATAAGTGGTGTTAACGCAGGAGTTACAAACATAATACCATTCGGCCCAGGTGGAGAATCTGATGTTACGGCTAGAATGCAACAACCTTATTATAAAGACATTTACAAGGAAGATATTGTTGTTCAATACAAACCAGGTGGTGGAGGATCAGTAGGCTGGTCTTCTTTAAATTCAGAAAAAAGTGATGGTAGTGTGATAATGGGTGTTAACCTTCCACACATCATTATGCAACCTATCGCTAAAGGTGAAAAAGCTGGTTACAAAACAGAAGATGTAAATGTTTTTTCATTTTTTCACTATACGCCTGATGCAATTTTAGTAGAAGCATCAAGTCCTTACAAAACATTAGAAGAGTTAATGAGCTTTGCAAAAAAAAATCCAGGACAACTTACTTTTAGTGGATCTGGAACATATTCAGCAAACCATCTTTTAACTATTTCTTTAAATAAAAAAGCAAAAGTTAAAACTACTTATGTTCCTTTCAAAGGTACAGGTGCTGCTGTTCAAGCATTATTAGGTAAGGTAGTTGTAGCTGAAGCTGGCTATTCAACTGTTGCTGCTAAACAGGGTTCTAAAGTTAGAATGCTTGCTGTAGCATCAGAAGAAAGACTGCCAGCTTTCCCAGATGTTCCTACTTTTAAAGAGTTAGGATATAACATTGTTTCTGGAGCATATAGAGGTTACGCACTTCCTAAGTCTGCTTCTAAAGCTACGGTTAAAGAATGGTCTGATCGTATTATGAAAATTAATGCTGATCCAGCTTTCATCAAACAAATGGAAGACAATGCTTTTGTAGTTGTTAACATTGGTCATAAAGAAATGAAAAAGTTTATGAAAAAACAAATGAAAGCCAACAAAGCTATTGCTAAAGAACTTGGTTTAATTAAGTAAACAAGTTTTAGATGACAAATATTTTTACAGATTTTTTGTCATCATTAAGCCTACTTAATTTAGGCTTGGCTTTTTCGGGAGTTTTGGCGGGCATCATTATAGGTGCTTTGCCAGGACTTTCAGCAACCATGGCAGTTGCTATTTTAGTACCCTTTACATTTGCACTCGAACCTTCTTCTGGACTAATCGTTCTAGGAGCGATTTATACTGGCGCCATTTTTGGAGGTTCATGGTCTGCAATCTTAATTAATACACCAGGAACACCTTCAGCTGTTGCAACTACGTTTGATGGATATCCTATGGCTAAAATTGGTAATGGTGATTTAGCTATGTCTATAAGTTGTATGTCATCATTTGTAGGAGGAATAGTGGGAGTTATATGTTTAGCTTTATTTGCACCTCCATTAGCAAGTATTTCTCTTAAATTTGGTCCTACAGAATATTTTTGGTTAGCTATTTTAGGTTTAACATTAATTTCAACGTTAGCAGAAGGAGATAATATTAAATCATTAATTGGTGCTTGTCTTGGTTTATTAATGTCTATGATTGGTGTCGCAGTTATTGGTGGTGATATGAGAATGACCTGGAATATCAGTTTTTTAAATAGTGGAATAGAAATTGTTAGTGCAATGATTGGACTTTTTTGTATTCCAGTTATTTTAGATCTAACTAGCATGAAGGGAAAACACTTAAGTGAAAATACAACACCCAAAAGTTTAAGATTAAAAGAATCTTTTTTAATAATGTATCATAAAAAATTTGAAGCATTAAGAGGAGCAATAATTGGAACTTTTATTGGTATCCTTCCAGGTGCTGGAGGAAGTATTGCAAGCATAGTTTCGTATGGCGAAGCAAAAAGAAGTTCAAAAAATAAAGATAATTTTGGTAAAGGTGAACCAGAAGGTTTAATTGCATCAGAGACAGCAAATAATGCAACAGTTGGCGGTGGCTTTATTCCGACACTGTGTCTTGGTATACCAGGCACCCCACCTGATGCTGTAATTTTAGGAGCATTATTAGTTCAAGGAATAAGAACAGGGGACACTTTGTTTACTCAGCAATCATCAATTGTGTACACTTTTATATTCGGTTTACTTTTAGCAACCATTATGATGCTACCATTAGGATTATTAATGGGAAGATATGCATACAAATCTATAATCAAAATACCAAGAGAAATATTAATACCAATCATAATATTTCTAACAATTATTGGTAGTTATTCTATTCAAAACAATATTCTAAACGTCTATTTCATGTTCTTTTTTGGTTTAATTGGTTGGATATTAAATAGAGCAGGATTTAAAGCTTCACCAATTGTCTTAGGATTAGTGTTGGGACAAATTGCTGAACAAGGATTTGTTCAAGCTTATATAATAGGCAGTGCTCAAGAAAATATTTTTGCAAATTATTTTGCTAGACCTATCTCGATTGCATTGGTGTTCTTTATTATAATGGGCTTATTTCTTCCCACTTTAAAACGAATTTATAATAGGAGAAAAAATGCTTAAATTTATTAAAGATAAAACATCATTTATCTCTGGTATTTGTCTTATTTTATTATCTCTACTTCTTTTTTATGAAGCAAGTACCCTAAGCCCTTTTGGTTCAGTTTTTCCATATGCAATAACAACAGCATTAATAATCTTATCTGTAATTTTAATATTTCGTTCTCTTAAATTAGAAATTAAAGTCATTAATGAAAAAGTTTCATTTATTAAGATTCCTTTATTAATTGTAACATTTTTTGCATGGATATATTTTTTAGAAAGAGCTGGATTTATTTTAACGAGTTTAATTTCATTTAATTTGCTTATTTTAATTAATGCAGGTCAAAGTATCCCTTTAAAGAAGATAATATTTTATATGTTATTAGGTAGTATATTCATTCTCCTTTTATACTTTGGGTTTAAAAATTTACTATTAGTACCACTTCCAGAAGGTCTCTGGTTTAGAGCTTAAAATAAAAGGAAAAAAAATGTATAAAATTGGCATCATTGATACTATGAAGGATAAAGGCATTGAACTTTTAAAAAATTATAAAGATTTTGACTGCGAAATAGTAACTGACCTATCTAGAGAAAATCTTTTATTAAAGTTACCCGAGTTTGATGGGATTACCCTTAGAAGGGGTAAAATTGACAGAGAAATTTTAAACAAATGTGAAAAGCTGAAAGTTATAGCAAGACACGGCGTTGGTTACGATAGTGTTGACACTATATGTCTGAAAGAAAAAAAAATTACTTTACTTGTAGCGCACAAATCAACATCTACTTCACCAGCTGAACATATAATGTTCATGATTATGAATATTTATAAAGGTGTTGGCATGTTTGATACTTTGGTTAGATATGGAGATTTTGTTAAAGCAATACATTTAAATATTGAAAAGAACTTCGAGCTATTTAATAAAACAGTTCTTATTGCTGGTTTTGGAAGAATTGGAAAAAAATTGATTAAAAAATGCCTTGGCTTTGATATGAAAGTTATAGTTTTTGATCCTTATGTTGATAATAAGATTGTAGAATCTTTTGGTGGAGTAAAAGTTGAAAATCTTGAAGAGGGCTTAAAAGAAGCTGATATTTTATCATTAAGCTTACCCTTAAATAATGAAACTAAAAATTTTATAACTCTAAAAGAAATGAAACTTATGAAAAAGAGTTCAATAATAATTAATGCAGCAAGAGGTGGAATTGTTAATGAAGAAGACTTAAACAATGCTCTTAATAATAATATTATAGCATTTGCTGGAATAGATGTTTTTGAAAAAGAACCACCAATACTAACAAACCCATTAATAACAAATAAAAAAGTAGTGTTAAGCCCACATGCTGCAACTTTTACTAAAGAAGGGTTGGAAAGTATGGCTGTTGAAACAGCACAAAACATCATAGATTTTTTTGAAGACAGAGTTGAACAAACTAAGGTTGTTAAGTTATAATCAGTTATTAAATCTAATCAAAATTCTCTATCAGTGTTACTAACTTTCTTGTTATTCTGTTATTGAGTATATCCTTAAATTCAGATAAAATAATATGATGTTATCTTATATCTTACCTTTTATAGCTTTAATTGTTGTTGTTGTGTTTATCCATGAATATGGTCATTATTATTTTGCTAAACGATTTGGTGTAGGGATTACTGATTTTTCAATAGGTTTTGGTAAAGAAATGTTTGGTTGGAACGATAATTCAGGCACTAGATGGAAGGTTTGTGTCATACCACTTGGTGGGTATGTTAAATTTTTTGGTGATAGAAATGTTTATAGTCAAGCTGACAATGAAAAAATAATAAAGGAATATAGTAAAGAAGATCAAGATAAATTATTTGTTTTAAAGCCCTTATATCAAAGAGCTTTAATTGTATTTGGTGGCCCTTTAGCTAACTTTTTATTAGCAATTCTAATATTTTTTTCAGTTTATACCTTTGCTGGAAAAGACTTTACTCCAGCTGTAATTAATGAAGTTCAAAAAGATAGCCCTGCAATGATAGCTGGTCTTAAAGACAATGATATTGTTGTCTCAATTGATGGTAATGAGGTTAAAAGCATCATGGAGGTATCCAAATTCATTATGATGTCTTCAGATGAATTTATTAACTTTACAGTAAATAGATATGATCAGGACTTAACTTTTAGAGTAAAACCAAATACTGTTGAAGGAGAGGATAATCTTGGAAATAAAATTAGTAAACGAATGGTTGGAATTAAGCTTGGCGCTTATAATAATGAAGTAAATCACGTTAAACTTGGTCCAGCTAAAGCTCTGTTTTATGCGGTTAATGAAGTTTATTATGTGAGCGCTTCTAGTCTTAAGTATATTGGCAGTATGATTGTTGGAAATGGCGATACTTCCCAGTTAGGTGGTCCAATTCGAATAGCAAAAATTAGTGGACAGGTTGCAGAATTTGGAATTTTACCATTTATAAGCCTTATGGCTTACATTTCTATTAGCTTAGGGTTAATAAATCTGTTTCCAATTCCAATGTTAGATGGAGGACACTTAATGTTTTATGGTATTGAAAAACTATTAGGACGGCCTTTATCACAAAAAACACAAGAAGGTTTTTTTCGAATCGGATTGTTTTTATTGCTATCATTGATGTTTTTTACAACGTTTAATGACCTAAAAGACGTTGGTTTGTTTAAGTTTTTTAGTAATTATATTTCTTAAATAACCTTTTAAAATCAACACTTATTTAATAAATAACAACATATTGGGTTTTTAATTTTAAGAGGCACTAATAAAAAGCTTGATTTATGGGCTTTAATGTAAATTATGTGAAAATAACCAATAAAACCGGAGCTAAATAAATGAATAAAAAACAATTAATAGCACAACTTTCAGGTTCTCTAAACCTAAGTAAAGCTGATGCTGAGCGTACTTTTGATACAATTACAAACACTATTCTAGATGCTTTAAAAGGTGACGATACAGTGAAAATTGCTGGATTTGGAACTTATAAAGTAGCAAAAAGAAAAGCTAGAGTTGGAAGAAACCCAAGAACTGGAGAACAAATTCAAATTGGTGCTTCTCAAAAAGTTAAGTTCTTACCAGCTAAGTCACTTAAAGAAATGTTTAACAAATAAACAAGTCTCGAATTTAAATAACAGCCTTTTGCAGAAATGTAACAAGGCTGTTAGTACATGCAAATATTGCATAGCCCTTTTTCCACATCAGCATTAGTTTTTAATTAAGTCCTGAATATAAGTTACTTCACAAACAGGGAGGTCTTAATGACAAAAATAATAAAAAAAATATCAGTGCCACTTATTAGTTTATTACTTTTATTAAACATGAGTAGTGCTGGAATAGCAGAAACAACAGTTTCTGCAGAAGTAGGATTTGTATTTAATACACTTCTATTTTTGATTTGTGGCTTTTTAGTAATGTTCATGGCCGCGGGATTTGCAATGCTAGAGTCTGGAATGGTTACTTCTAAAAGTGTTTCTGTAATTTGTGCAAAAAATATTGGTTTGTATGCAATTTCAGGAATTATGTTTTGGTTGGTTGGTTACAATTTAGCATACGGTATACCGGAAGGTGGGTATATAGGTAACTTTATACCTTGGTCAGATACAAGTTCATTAGAAACTGGGTATTCTGCTGGATCAGACTGGTTTTTCCAAATGGTATTTTGCGCAACAACAGTTTCAATTTGCTCAGGAGCAATGGCTGAAAGAATTAAGTTATGGCCATTCTTTTTATTTGCAGCAATTTTATCAGGCGTTATCTATCCTATAGTAATGGGATGGCAGTGGGGTGGAGGCTGGTTAGCAGTTATTGGATTTTCTGATTTTGCAGGATCAACTCTTGTTCATTCAACTGGTGGTGCAGCTGCACTTGCTGGTATTATAATACTTGGTCCAAGATTTGGCAGATTTGATAGCAAAGGCAATCCAAAAGCTATTCAACCATTTGCAGCATCATCAATTCCATTAGTTACAATTGGTGTGTTTGTATTGTGGTTAGGTTGGTTTGGATTTAATGGTGGATCTCAATTAGCATTAGGTTCATTTGCTGATGCAGTTGCTATTTCAACAATCTTTATTAACACAAATCTTGCAGCGTGTGGTGGAGTATTAGCAGCAGCTGTGATTACAAGACTATTGTTTGGTAAAACTGATGTAGTTCAAATGTTAAATGGTGCAATTGGTGGATTAGTTGCAATAACAGCTGAACCATTAGCTCCAACACCTTTAGCAGCAATATTAATTGGTGCAATGGGTGGTGTAATAGTTGTATTTGGAACTAAGCTACTATTTTCATTCAAACTTGATGATGTAGTAGGTGCAATCCCAGCCCACATGTTTGCAGGTATATTTGGAACTTTAGTAGTACCAATTACAAATGCAGACGCAACATTCAGTGCACAGTTAATAGGAGTGTTATCAATTAACATTTTTGTTTTTGTAGTGTCATACATAATCTGGTCGATTATGAATAGTCTCTTTGGAATTAGATTGAGCAAAGAAGCTCAAGCCAAAGGTACAGATGTTACTGAAACAGGAGTAATTGCTTACGCAATCAGAGACTAACAAAATAATTTAACTCTCTCTTAAAGTTAATAAACAGGCCCCTTAACTGGGGCCTTTTTAATTATTACTTAAATATATAAATAAACGTTAAAATTATAAAAACTAAGATTATCCAAATAGTAAGATTAGTTAATAATTGTTTTAATTTAGAGTTAGAACTTAAAAAAGCAGGAAGCACCAACAACAAAACTCCTATCATATATATAACAGGTAGTATCTGATCCATTAATTCCTTAAATTATCTTATTACCTTCATTAATTTTTACTGATGGTATATTTCACTTGCTGTTATTGCTGCTCTTTCAGGATCCCACTTTTTTTTCTCAACAAAATATTTATAATTATCTTTATAACAACGATTTCGATCGTCACTATAAGATGTTAATATTAAAAAAATAGAACCACGATCTCTAAAAGTTTATTGATTTTCATCCCAAAGTTTTTTGTAATTAATAAAAGGTGACAACCCATAGCTAGAATTTACATTTGTTAGATGTAAAGAAAGACTTTTTAAAGGAGAGATACAAAATTCTTTTGTATAAATTTTATTTAGGTGTTTTTCAAAAGGATCGTGTCTATCTAGGCAATTATTATAAAAGTTATCCCAATACTTTTCTAATAAAAACTTAGTTGTCATAAATGTACATAAAGTTTTATCAATAGTTCTCCAATGTCTTTTGTTTCCAATTAGAATATTTGTTTTTTCATTATTCATATAAAGATATGGATAATCAGCAGGACACATAAAGATATCCTTATTAATCTGTGAAGCTATTCTCTCATATGATGCAATCATTTCTTCCATCATTGGTTCAAAATGCAAATAATCATCCTCAACAAAGAAAACTAAATCCTCACCATGTTCTTTTCCCAACTCAAAAGATTGAAGTAAACTTGCTAAATTTGAAAAAGTTTGATCATTTTTTTGTTGTTTGATTGTATCTTTATATTTATCATGGTTTAAATGAGTAATACTCATATCTAAACCACTTCCATCTATAAGCTTTTTTAACTTATTTAAATTTTCATCTTTAGACTTATCATCTACAATTATGGTCTTAAATTTAATGTTTGAGTACTTAATTTTAGAAAAATTAATTGATCTAATCAGTGATTTTAAAGCTCTTAATGAATATTCAATTTTTGGTTCTTCAAACAATCTTTTTTTATTTTGATCCCATATCTCAACATCAGTATTAGTTCTAAATATAATCAGTACAGAATTAACTTTTTTAGTAATCTTTACTTCACCTAAGGGTAAAACAATTGACTTTTCATTTATTGTTGAAAGCTCTTCATTTAATTCTTTTTGAAGTGTGGGCGAACTGAAGTCACTCTGATCAATTATCTCATAACCCAAAATTTTTGAAAGTTTAATGAATAGTTTTTTTATGATGCTTTTTTTCATATAATTGTTTATGATTATATTTTTACAATATTATGCCTATTAAATCATCACAAACTCTAGTTTATGAAGCATTAAGTGAAGTAAAAACTATTACAGCTGATGAAGCATTAAAACTATCTAATGAAGACAAATGCACGTTAATTGATATTAGAGAAAAAGCTGAACTAGATAAAACAGGCAGAATTGAAAACTCAAATCATATCCCTCGTGGAATGTTAGAGTTTTGGCTGGATCCTGAAGGTCCTTATTTCAAAAGTGGTAAAATTGACATGAATAAAGAAATGGTTTTATTTTGTGCTGGTGGCTTAAGATCAGCACTAGCTGCCAAATCTTTAAAAGAAATGGGATTTGAAAAAGTTTCACATATCGATGGTGGCTTTGCCGCTATAAGCCAAAGTGATTTTAAAATAGTTTAGTCTATTTTTTATATTCGTCTAAAGCAAATTCTAACCTATCTTGTCCCCAAAATATTTTATTATTAACAACAAATGTTGGTGCACCAAATACTTCTTTATCATGAGCTTCTCGAGTAATAATTTTTAATTCATCTTTTATTTTAGGATTTTTGATACCATCAAAGAAATCATTTGCATTAATTTTACATTTTTTAAGAATAATTTTTAATATTTCTTCTTTAGAAATGTCTAAATCCTCCCTCCAGTAGGCATTAAACATTTTATTTAAGTATATGTCTTTAACTTCATTATTTATAAAAAGATAACCGCGCATGATATTTAATGAATTAATAGGAAATTTAGAGTTCCAAAAAAAATTAGTTTTATTTTTTTTAGCAATTAAATCACAATCACTTATCATATGTTTTAATTTGGATTTAATAAAAGCTGGAGCTGTTATGCCTTGTAAATTATGAAGACCACCTAAAAGAACTGGCTTATAGATAAAATTAATATCTATCTTTTTTTTTAATTTCATTACTTTTTTGTGAGCAAGGTAGGAGTAGGGACTAATGAAATCAAAATAAAAATCAATTGATTTAATCATAAAGACTAATTCTTTTTGCATAAAATAATCGTAAAATCCAGTATATCATAATTCCAATTGGCCCAATCAGGTAGGTAACTATAAGCGGTAATGACACAAGAACTCTATTCATATTAAAAATTGTTGAATCTTTAACAATCCAGCCACCACAAAACAAATTCATAGCCAGAAAATGAACCCAAAATAAAATTAAAAAAGATTTATTTTCAAACAGACTAGATATTTCATCAAGCCCTAAATAAAGATTAAAATTTTGTAAAAAATTGTAAGCATCTAAATAAACAATATAGAGTAAGTATGTATAAGCTAAGCTTAAAATAAATATTGGAAAAATTGAAGTAATAAAAACTCTACATATTTGTGATTGAGGAAAAATTATTAACACTATCCAAAAAGGTAAAACACCTAAATTTAACCATAGGTAAACCATTTCTAATGTAAAGAATGTATAAATTTGCCCAATCATTTTTTAATGTATTATATTACAAGATAACATGATTCATATGAGAAATAGAAAAAAAACATTAGAAGTTACAATGGAAGAGATGAGAAACTTCTCTTTTGCGTATATTGAAAGATATGCCCCATCAAAACAACAGCTAAGAACCTATTTATTAAAAAAATATCTTAAAGCAAATGTACCCAATGTTAAAAAACAAGATATCACTGATCTTATTGATATAGTTTTAGTTGATCTTGAAAAAAGTAAATTTATCAGTGATAAATTTTATTCTGAAAGTAAGTCACGTAGTTTAATTCAAAAGGGTAGCTCTATAAATAAGATAAGATATTACTTAATGGGGAAAGGTATTAACGATACTTATATCAAAGAAACACTTGAGAAGATTAAAGAAGATAACACAGATCAAGATTTCTTTTCTGGAATTAAAGTTTGTAAAAAAAAAAGAATAGGACCAGCAAGAGAAGAGGATAATAGACCTTTATTTTATAAAAAAGACATATCACTTCTAGCCAGGAATGGATTTGATTTTGAAACTTCAAAAAGAATTATGGATATTGATCAAGCAGAGTATCTAAAAATTATTAAACTACTTTAATTTTTTCTTTTCTTTTTTTGCTAAATGATTAACTATATTTCTTATATAGTTTTTAACAAATACAAAAACTAAAAGACCAAATATAGATACAGAAACTATTATAATTAAGATTATTCTTAACTGTTCATCCATTATAAAATATTCTTATTTTTTAAAATTAAACTGGGATTTTTAAATTCAGGTTTGCCATATAAAATTTCATCACCATTAAAATCTGTAATTTTTCCGCCTGCATGCTCTAATATTGCATGTCCTGCAGCTATATCCCATTCACAAGCTCTAGGCTCTGCAACATACATATCAAACTCACCAGCAGCAATAACACAAAATTTTAATGAACTCTTCATTTTCTGGTGTGTGGCAATCTTATATTCCTTATGGATGGCTAAAATTTCTGGTTTTAATTCATCTGCATAACTTACAGCAGTTAATTCATCATAATTTTTTTTTTTATCTATTAAAGATATTTCATGACTCTCTATAAGTTCATAACTATTAGATAAACCGTAAGAGTAAAAAACTCTTTTTTTTGCTGGAGCTGTAATAATTCCTATAGCTGGCTTTTTATTAATTATTAAAGCTGCATTTAATGTGAATTCGTCTCTATTATTTATGTAATCTTTAGTACCATCTATTGGATCAATTAACCAAAAATTCTTTAAATTATTATCTAATTTATGATTAGAACTTTCCTCTGAAATAATTGGGATATTGGGAGTTACTTCAAATATTTTTTCAGTTAAAATCTTATTTACTTCAATATCTCCATTGCTTACGGGAGTGTTGTCTGATTTAATCTCCTTTATTAAGCCAATTTTTCTTAAATCTAGTGCAACCTTACTTGCTATATTAAATGTATCTATTAGTGAGAGTGTTATCTTTTTAGCTTCTTCAATATTCATTTATAAATTTTTTTTAAAATAATTATTTTTGAGTTAAGCACTTTTTTTCCAACATTTTCAAAATTAACTGTAACTTTTCCATTGATTATTGATTGAACTTGTCCAATACCCCAATCTTTATTACCTGGATTAGTCACTTTATCACCTGGTTCATAATCTAAAATCATTTGATTTACTTATAGCTAATATACTAATAAATATCATTAATTATGACAAAATTGAATTCAATTGGAATTGCTAAAGAACCTAAGGATACTTTAATTGTTGTTGCAATGTCTGGTGGAGTAGATTCATCAACAGTAGCAGCCATGATGAAGAAAGAAGGATACAATATTATAGGAATTACCCTAAAACTTTACAATGATAGTAAGGAGATAGTCTCTTCAAAACAATGCTGTGCTGGTCAAGATATTATGGACGCAAAAAGAGTGGCCGATAAATTAAAAATAGAGCATAAAATTCTTTATTACCAGACTAAATTTAAAGAGGGAGTGATTGATAATTTTATTGATAGTTACTTAAATGGCGAAACACCCATACCTTGTGTGCAATGCAATAAAACAGTCAAATTTACAGATTTATTTGAAGAAGCAAAAAAATTAAAAGCAGATGCTTTAGTTACAGGTCACTATGTTAAAAGTATTACAGAAAATAATAATACTGAAATGTACAGAGGAATAGACACTAATAGAGATCAGAGTTACTTTTTATTTAATACTACAAAGGATCAATTAAATTTTTTGAGATTTCCATTAGGAAACCTTCATAAAGAAGAAACTAGAAATATAGCAAAAGAGCTTGATCTTAATGTTGCTGATAAACCTGATAGTCAAGATATATGCTTTGTACCAAATGGTGATTACGCATCAGTTATTGAAAAATTTAGACCAAATTCTTTTAGCAAGGGAAATATAAAGAATATGAAGGGTGAAGTAATAGGTATTCACGATGGAATTATTAGCTATACAATTGGTCAGCGTAAAGGAATTAGAATATCAGATAAGAATCCATTATATGTTATAAAAATTATTGCAGACAAAAATGAAATTATAGTTGGTGCAAAAGATGATTTAATTAAAACTAAAATTAATTTAAAAAATTTGAATATTATAACAAATAGTAAAAAAGACTTTGAAAAAGAATTATTTGTGAAAGTTAGATCCACAGGAAAATTAATTAAAGCTAAGATTAATATAAATGATACTTCTGCAGATGTAGATCTATTAGAGGAGGAGTATGGGATAGCTCCAGGACAAGCTTGTGTATTTTATTCTAAAGATGATTTTGGATATAAAGTACTTGGTGGAGGATGGGTAAAAAATTAATATAATTTTTTATTTTTCCACATAAAAAAAGTTAAAATATAAAAACTAATAACACCTAAGAAGTAATTCCATTCCAACATATGCTTGATTACTTTATTGCCAGGTAAGCTTATTAAAACAATACTAAATAATGCAACAATAATTAATGTATAAACTAATATTAATTTTAATTTTAAAAATTTTTTATTAATGTAACTATTAATTTTGCTCTTTAATTCAATTAACGTTAATACTAAAAAAGTTTGTGCGATAACTTCGAAAATTATAAAAGATAACAAAACCACCCTTCTAAAAAGTTTGTATAAATCATATTCAAATTTTATGCCTAAAAAAATAGAGTGTATGGCTAATAATATTGCTGAAGCAATACCAAAAAAAATAATTTTTTTTATATGTCTATGGTTTTTATCAAAAGAATAAATTACCCACTTAGTATTAAACCAGTACATAACCAGGAGTAATGATGTTAAAAGCATTGCTGGTTTAAAAACTAACCAAGAAGGATAAGGTCTTGCTACTCTACTTATAGAAGCCTCTCCATCAATATAAGGGAAGAAAGGATTTAATGTATCTTCTTGCCGTGAAAAAAATTCTGGGTAATGAGTTACTAGAATGAGACAGATGTTGATAGCAGCAAAGGGTAGAAAAAAAATGAATATACTTAAAAACCTTATTCTTTTTATTCTATTCATTCAAAAAACTATTTCTTTTTAGCTTTTCTTCTGGCTCTTCTTTTTTTAGAGCCTTGTTTTCTACGACCTCTATGTTTTTTTGGGTAACCCATACTTTCCTATTTTATAATTTTATTGACGTATTTGGAGGGATATAGCATTGTCCTAATAACTTATCAAATTTTTTATGGCAAAATCGTTCAAAACTTTTCTTAAACATACAGCAAAAGATTACCATAATCAGTCAGTTAATCCCCCTGTAGTTAGAGCCTCAACTATTATCTTTAAATCCATGCAAGATATTAGGAAAATGCAGGATAAGAGCAAAAAAGATCCAACTGGTGGACATTTTGATTATGGAAGACAGGGAACTTCAACAACCCATGTTTTGTCACAGATACTTAAAGAAATGGAAGAGTGCTATCATGTATTTTTAACGCCAACTGGATTTGGATCAGTTTTTTTATCTATCTTTAGTGTTGTTCGACCTGGTGATGAAATTATTGTGGCAGATCCGACATACTCACCTACAAGAATTTTAACTCAAGATTTTCTAAAAGAATTTAATATAAAATCTGTTTTTTATGACCCACATGATTTAAAGACTTTAGAAAAAGCAATTACAAAAAAAACAAAATTAATTTTTGTTGAAAATCCTGGGAGTAATACATTTGATTTTCAAGATTTAGGTAAAATAGTATCAATTGCAAAAAAGAATAAAATTTTTTCAGCAATTGACAATACGTGGGGAACACCATATTTTTTAAAACCAATTAAAATTGGTTTTGATATGTCAATTGTATCTGCTACTAAATATTATTCAGGTCACTCTGATGTGATGGGTGGAAGTCTTGCAGTTAATAAAAATGTCTTTAAACAAGTTGATAAGACAAATAAGATAACAGGTTTAAGACTTGGTCCTGATGATGCATATTTAATAACAAGAGGACTTAGAACTTTAGATGTTCGATTAGACAAGCATGAAAAAAGTGCAAAACAAATAGCTGAATTTTTATCTAATTATAAAAATATAAAACTTTTATACCCACATAAAAAAGATTCATTTAATTTTAGAATGTGGAAAAAATATTATTCTGGTGCTTCAGGATTAATGGGTCTTAAGATCACTTCCAAAAATAAAAATTCAGTTATTAAGTTTGTTAATTCTCTAAAATTATTTGGCTACGGCTATAGTTGGGGTGGATTTGAAAGTTTAGCCTTGTATCAAGACAAACGAGAACAGGGTAATAGACAATATTTAAAATTAGCTAAAGATGAACATTTAGTAAGACTACATATTGGTTTAGAAGATCCAAAAGATCTCATTGATGATTTAAAAAAATCTTTTAAACATGTTAAATGACTTCAGAAAGATTTATTAAAAATAAAACAGCTTTAATAACGCTGATTGCAGCCTGTGTTGTAGTTTTAATTTCTCTTGGAGTTAGACAAACTTTTGGTCTATTTTTCATGGATTTTAAAAATGATTTAGATATTTCAATAACTCAATCTGGATTAGCAATAGGTATTCAAATGTTAATGTGGGGTTTAACAGGGCCTATATTTGGAGCCATCGCCGATAAATATGGTGGACATAAAGCGATTTGTTTATCTTTTGTTTTTTATATTTTAGGAATTTACTTTTTGTATGCTGGTCCAAATACTGGAATTTTTTTCCAAATAGATCTAGGAATTTTAGTTGGAATTGGTTTAGGTGGAACTGCAATTAGTATACCAATGTCAATTGTTGGAAAACACTTCCCACTATCAAACAGAACTATAGCCATGAGTATTGTCACAGCTGTTGGTTCTTTGGGCTATTTTATCTCTCCACTTTATACAAGTTATTCGTTAATCAAAAATGGATGGGTGGACACACTTTTTGTATTCACAATATTCTTGTTTATTGGACTTGTAGTGGCTTTTTTTGTTAGATCCCCTTCTTTAGTTCAATCCATTGAAAAACCTAACGATCAAAGTACCTTTGATGCTCTAAAAGAAGCCTTCAAAAACAAAAGCTACGTATTACTCACATCTGGTTTTTTTGTATGTGGTTTTCACATAACTTTAGTTGGAACTCATGTTCCAAAATATGTAATTGATAGAGGATTAGAAAGCTGGACAGCTGCTGCAATTTTATCCTTAATTGGACTATTTAACATATTTGGCTCTTTATTAAGTGGATATCTTTCTACAAAAATTAGTAAAAAAATTATTTTAAGCTCTATCTATGCATTAAGGGGTGTTTCAATAATCTTATTTATCTTCTTACCAGCAAGTAACATTAATGCATTTATCTTTGGTGCAAGCTTTGGCTTTTTATGGCTTTCAACGGTGCCGGCAACAAGTGGTATAGTTGCCCATATTTTTGGAACAAAATACTTAGGTGTATTATATGGAATAGTTTTCTTAAGTCATCAAGTAGGCTCATTCTTTGGAGCTTTTCTTGGAGGATTATTTCATGATTTATATGGCTCTTATGATTATGCTTGGTATTTAGCAATTGCTTTATCTATTTTTGCGGCAATAATACATCTACCGATTAAAGAAGAAGCAGTTTTAAGATTAAAAACAGAATAAAAAATTGAATAAGAAAAACTACTTACTAGATTTAAATAATTCAAAAAAACCCTTTATAATCTACAAATCAGATAAGGGATTTGATCTTTATACGGACTTTTCGAAAAAGATCATTTTAAACAATAAAAATATTGAAAAATTCATAAACAAAAATACTAAATTAAAATTTACTCATAAAGAAACAGATTTATTTATTGGTTTTTTTGGTTATGAAATACTAAATAACTTAATAGACGTAAAAATAAAAAAACAAAAAACAATAAATTTTCCAAAAGGGATTTTTTACAAACCTGAAACAAAAGTAAAACTTTCAAATAATCTGGAGTATAAAAAAACTAGATCATTTAAGCCTAGTGATTTGTTTAAAATAAATATTAATAAAAAATCATATAAAGTAATATTTGATAAATTTAAAAAGAAAATAAAATCTGGTGAAACATACCAGATTAAAATCTGTACTAAATACAGCAATAAATCTGAAATAGATGCTTTAGATTTTTTTGGCAGGTTAGTAAAAAGCAATATGGCGCCAGAAGCCTTTATGATTAAAGATAAAAATTATTCAATAATAAGTTGTTCACCTGAAAATTTGATAACAAAAAAAAATAATTTTATAACAACAAAGCCTATAGCAGGCACTTTAAAAAAAACTAAAGAATTAAACAAAAATAAAGCACTCTCTTTTTTTAGAAAAAACTTAAAAGAAACCAAAGAGCACAACATGATTGTTGACATGGAAAGAAATGATTTATCTAAAATTTGTAAACCAGGTTCAGTAAAAATTTTAAAGAAAAAGATAGTTGAGGAATACAAGGACCTTTATCATTACGTGAGTTTAATTGGAGGACAGCTCAAGAAAAAAATTACTTCATTAGAGATTATAAAAGCAATGATGCCAGGTGGATCAGTAATTGGATGTCCAAAAATCAGTACATTAAATTTGTTAAATAAACAGGAAAAACAAAGCAGAAATATTTACACAGGAAGCTTCGGTTATTTTAAATTCAATGGAGATATGAGGTTTAATATTATTATTAGATCAATATTAAATTTTAAAGGTAAATCAGAAATCTCTGTTGCTTCAGGTGTTGTAATTGACAGTAATGCAGCTCATGAATTTAATGAAAATTATATTAAAGCAAAATCATTAATGGATCTTTACAAATGATATACATTATTGATCATCAAGAACTTTTTCACTCATAACGTGGTACATCAATTTGAAAATTTTGATGAAGTAGTTTGTACAAATTTTAACAAAATAAACGAAAATAAACTAAAAAAAGCAGATATTATTGTTTTTTCACCAGGTCCAGGGGCCCCTAAAGATTATCCCACCAGTTCAAAAATCTATAAAAAGTACAAAGGAAAAAAAAAAATTATTGGTATTTGTCTTGGGTTTCAACAGATTTTACATTGTGAGAATGGAAAAATAATTGTGCAAAAAAAGATTTATCATGGTTTTCAGTCTAAAATAAAAGTAACTAGTAAAAATTCATTGTTTAAAAAAAATAGTCAATTCACTGTTGGTAGATATCACTCTCTAAAATTAAAAGAACCGTTTACTGCAAAAAATTTTGAAATTACAATGAGGTGTGATATTTCAAATACAGCAATGACAATAGAAAATAATAAAGAAAAAATATATGGCTTTCAATTTCACCCTGAATCTTTTTTAACTGAAAATGGTAACTTACTTATTAAAAAAATCTTATCAGCATAAAACCTACAAAGAAATTAATTTTAAAGATCTTTGGGGAGATAATGGTGTGTTCACTACTATGTGGATTTTTGGAAAACCATCTAAGATACTTTTTTTTAAAAAACATATCAAAAATTTAATTAAGTCTTTAAAGGTTTATAATTTAAATACCTCAAATCTTGAAAAAAATATTCTTAAATTAATAAAATTAAATATTGATAAAAAAATATCTTACAATCATCTTCTTAGAGTTGCTGTAAATAAAAAGATGATATCAATTTCTTTAAGAAATAGAAAAACTCCTAAATTAAATTTTAATTTGAAGCTTATTAATCACAAACGATTTGACCCAAAGTATAAAAATCTTAAATATAATTTTATATTAAAACATTTGTCTAAAATGGATAACACCACTTCAGATGTTGGTCTTTGTTATAAGAATACAATTTTAGAAAGTGGAACTTCAAATATGTTATTTATAAAAGATGATAAAGTATTTTCTCCTTTAAATAATATTTACAAAGGCATTACTTATAATTTTTTTAATAAAAAATTAGGTAAGATTATTGACAAAGATATTTTTATCAATACTTTATCAGAATATAATGAAATTCTTCTTGTTGGTTCTGGAAAAGGTGTTGCATCAATAAAAAATATTAATGAAATTAAATGGAAGAGAAAAAGTTTAAAATTTTATAAGACACTATCTAGTTTTTATAAAAGTGAAGTTAACAAATGCTCTATCTATAAATAATATTTATGTTTAACCCAAACAATCCTTGTTTATTCTGCAACTCCAAACAAAGTGGTTTAGCTGCAGAAAATGAGTTGGCTTATGCAAGTTATGATACATATCCTGTGTCTGTATTTCATTGTTTAATTATTCCAAAACGGCATGTTAAAGATTATTTTGATTTAAATGATGATGAAGTGATTGCTTGCAATAACCTTATCAAACAAATTAAAGAGGAAATATTATTAAAAGATACAAAAGTTAAAGGGTTTAATATTGGATCTAATGCTGGAAAAGTTTCAGGGCAATCAATTTTACATTGTCATATTCATGTAATTCCACGAAGAGAAGGTGATGTTGAAAATCCACAAGGTGGTGTTAGGTCGGTTATCCCCTTAAAACAACATTATAAACGTAAAGCGTAAGTTGTATTTTTGATTGATAAATTGCGCACCTAATAACTGTTGATCTATCATTTCAACTATACTAAAAACTCAAAATTAAGTTTCAACAAAATAGTAATAAAGGGTAATATTCTATATGATGTCAATTAGTCCATTTTCTGCATTAGCAGAATCAATTTCTCCTTCTGTAATTCAAGGCTTTGTTTTAGCAATGTTGGCTTTAATCGTAATTGGAACAGTTGTTCAAATGATACATCATAAAAATGTTACTTATTTTTTCAATAATGCCAAAAAAGCAAAATTAGCTGCTGAAAGAGAAATTGGCGCTGGTGAAAAAACAGCAATTATTCTAAAAACTGTAGTGCACGATATTGCAACTACTGCAGAGTTAGGTGCGGGCAAAAGAAGAATTGCTCATGTGATGGGAATGTATGGAACTATTTTATTTTGGGTTGCATCAGTTGTATTAGTTTTCGGTTATACTGGAACAGGAACAGCTGCACCAACAATTTGGCCTATGATTTGGCATGTTGGAGCAATAATGACTTGTGTGGGTGGATACTGGTTTTGGTTATTTTTAAGAGTAGATGTACTTGCAGAAGCTCACCCTTGGTACAGAATTATTAAAGCAGACTTGTTTGTTTTAGCACTTCTAGCATGCGCTACTACTGGACTTGCTTGGTCTTATTTTCAATCTTCAGGATCAACTTTATTAGGATATTTATTTTTAGTTTTATTTATTACCTCAAACATTGTTTTATTTGGGGGAGTTTATTGGTCAAAGTTTGCACATATGATTTATAAGCCTGGTGCAGCAATCCAAAAAAACTTAGCAGAAGCAGATGGATCAAGAGACAATCTTCCTCCTTTTGCTGATGCACCTAAACAATTTGGACTAGGAATTAAAAGAGAACAACCAAAACACTATTAAAAAAGAAAGGTAATATAATATGTCAACTTTTGTATACATGACGAGATGTGATGGATGTGGTCACTGCGTAGATATCTGTCCATCAGATATTATGCACATAGATGAAAATATTAGAAGAGCAGTAAATATTGAACCAAATTTTTGTTGGGAATGTTATTCTTGTGTAAAAGCTTGTCCTAATCATGCAATTGATGTTCGTGGTTATGCAGATTTTGCTCCTATGGGTCACAGTGTTAGAGTTAGACGTGAAGAAGAAAAAGGAACTATCTCTTGGAAAATTAAATTTAGAAATGGAACCACAAAAGATTTTGTATCTCCAATTACAACAAAGCCTTGGGGAAAATTTATTCCAAAATTAGCAGAAGGTGAAAAACCAAATCAAGGTGAGATCAATTCTCAAATGCTCTATACTGAGCCTAATGGTTTAAATATTGATGGTAAGTTACCATCAGTACCAAAAGATACTTTTAAAAAAGGAGTTTACTACTAATGGCTAAACATAAAACTCATTTTGAGGATTGTGATGTTCTAGTTGTTGGTGGTGGTATGGCTGGAACTGGTGCTACTTTTGAAGCTAGACATTGGGGAAGAGACATGAAAATTATTTGTGTTGAAAAAGCTAATATCGATAGAAGTGGAGCGGTTGCTCAAGGTTTATATGCTATTAACTGTTATATGGGTATGCAGTGGGGTGAAAACCAACCTGAAGATCACGTAAGATACGCACGTAATGACTTAATGGGAATGGTTAGAGAAGATTTAGGTTATGATATGGCTCGTCACGTTGACTCAACAGTACATATGTTTGATGAATGGGGCTTACCAATGATGAAAAATGAAAAAACAGGTCGTTACCTTAGAGAAGGTAAATGGCAGATTATGATTCATGGTGAAAGTTATAAGCCAATTGTTGCAGAGGCTGCAAAAAAATCAGCTGACAAAATTTATAATAGAATAATGATTACTCATCTTTTAATGGATGAGGCTCAAGAAAATAGAGTAGGTGGAGCTGTTGGTTTCAATATGAGAACTGGTGATTTCCATGTATTTAGATCAAAAACTGTAATTGTTGCAGCAGGTGGAGCATCTCATATTTTCAAACCAAGAGCAGTTGGTGAAGGAATGGGAAGAACTTGGTATGCACCATGGAGCAATGGTTCTGCTTATGCATTACCTATTGCTGTTGGAGCTAAAATGACACAAATGGAAAACAGAATTGTGCTATGTAGATTTAAAGATGGATATGGTCCAGTTGGAGCATACTTCTTACACCTTAAAACATATACTCAAAATGCAAATGGAGAGAATTATGAGAAGAAATGGTATGATCAAACTAAAGAATTAGTTGGTGAATATATTGATCACCATCCAACTCCTACATGCTTAAGAAACCACGCATTTATTCAAGAAACTATTGCAGGCGGTGGACCCATTCACATGGTTACAACTGAAGCATTCCAAGATCCACATTTAGAAACAGTTGGTTGGGAAAATTTTTTAGGTATGACTGTTGGTCAAGCGGTTGTTTGGGCTTCTCAAAATATTGATCCTAAATACACAAATCCTGAACTAACTACATCTGAACCTTATGTTATGGGTTCTCATGCAACTTGTTCTGGAGCTTGGGTTAGCGGACCTGAAGATTTATCTCCACCAGAATATTTCTGGGGTTATAACAGAATGTTAACAATTGATGGTCTTTTTGGTGCAGGTGATACTGTAGGTGGAAGCGCCCATAAGTTTTCTTCTGGATCATTTACTGAAGGTCGTTTAGCTGCAAAAGCTGCTGTTAAATACATTGAAGATAAAAAAGCAGAAGGCATTAAAGTTACAGATAAACAGTGTGAAGATTTTAAAACTGCTATATTTAAACCTTTAGAGACATATCAAGTAGCTCAAAATGAAATTACAGGTGGAACAGTTTCACCTAGTTACATTTCACCTATTCAAGGTCTTCAACGTCTACAAAGAATTATGGACGAATATGTTGGAGGAATTGCAACTAACTACATGACTAATGGCAATATGCTTAAAAGAGGTTTAGAATTACTCGCTTGGTTAGAAGAAGATTTAGAAAAAGTAGGCGCTGAAGATTTACACCAACTTATGAGAGCTTGGGAGTTAAAACACAGAGCTTTAACTTCTCAATGTGTAACTGAACATACAATGTTTAGAGAAGAAACACGTTGGCCTGGTTATTACTATAGAGGTGACCATATGAAACTTGATGATGACAATTGGCATTGTTTAACAGTTTCAAGACGTGATCCAAAAACTGGTAAATTCTCACTAGAAAAAGTGCCGGTTTACCACATAGTTGACGAGAACGAGAAGAGAAAAGCCTCTTAAAGATTTTAAATTTAAATTATGAATCTTTTAGATAAATCTGATGATGAGATTATAGCGATTGCCAATCCTATTTGGGATAATCTTGTTAAAACCTCAAATATGAAGGATTACGGTGGTTTTACTAAAGATTTTGGAACTCAAATGTTATTTGGAGCTAATGAAGTGGAACTTGGAAAGCAGTGGGCAAATAATAAGCTCTTAACTAGTTTATCTGAAGATTATAAAGCATTTGGCTGTTTAAGACGAGGCCAAAACATTACTGTTCTATTTAAGCAGAAGAGCAAGGAAATTGAAGGTGAGTTCCTTGGAAGATTAGTCCTTGGTGTTGAAGGGGATGATGTCAAGGTTTTTGGAGCAACCATCTACTAATTAAAAAATCATTTCAAATAAACTATTTATTTGACAAATAATTAACTGGGTGTATTGACGGTTGTAATGTTAACTTCCAACGTAAAAATAATTAATAAAATTTCGGATTTTAAAACAACTATTATAAAGACGGGTATCTTTGTTAGTTTAGCTGCTTATTGGGGTGTTATTTTAGTTGGAACTTTTATCACATTTAATTAAGTTGTTTTTTAATAACTATTAATTTTTTATGGATGTATTTCTACCAATAGCTCAAGTTTTTGTTAATCCTATTGAAATACTTTTATTAAGTGCAATTGTTGGAGTGCTTTCAGGTTTATTTGGTGTTGGTGGTGGTTTTTTAATGACACCGTTCTTAATTTTTTTAGGTGTACCACCTGCTTACGCAGTTGCAAATGAAGCTAACAATATTCTTGCAACATCAGTATCAGGATCAACAACTCATTATTTAAAAAATACTTTAGATTATAAAATGGGTCTTATAATAGTTATTGGTGGAACAGCTGGAACAGCATTAGGTATTTATACTTTTACATATTTTAAAGATATTGGAAAGATTGATACAGTTATTTCATTAGCCTATATGTATATACTTGCAATAATTGGCACATTAATGTTAGTCGAAAGTCTTAGAGAAATAGACAGAGCAAAAAGAAACCTTATTGTTAAAAAAAAATTACATGTTCATTACTGGATACATGGTCTTCCATTAAGAATGAGGTTTCCAAAATCAAAATTATACGAAAGTTTATTTACCCCAATTATAATTGGTCTAGTTGTGGGATTTATTGCTGCTATAATGGGTATAGGAGGTGCCTTTATATTAGTACCTGCGATGATTTATATAATTAAAATGCCAACTAAATTAGTTCCAGGAACTTCTTTGTTTGTAACAATTTTTGTCAGTGTCATAGTTACTTTTTTACATTCATTTAATTTTGGTTCTATAGATTTAATGTTAGTAGTAATGTTGGTTATTGGGTCAATCATAGGGGTTCAAGTAGGACAAAAACTTGGTGAAAAAATTGATAGTTCTGGGTTAAAAGCATTATTAGCAATTTTACTATTAATAGTTGGAATAGCCATTGCCTATGAAACTTTTTTTGCTGAACAGATTGAAAAAGAAATAGTACAAGTATTAACTTCAGATTTAAATTTTTTCTCACTATTTATTTTAGAATTTTCAGAAGACATGCCATTTTTTTATGGATTATTTTCAATTATGTTTGCAATTCTTTTAGGTGTAGGTGCCGCTCTTATTAGAAAATTTTTCTCAAACATGAGAAAAAAGTACTCAATTAAAAAATAATTAATACAAATTAATACCAATTATTTTTATATAATTTTATTAATATTTTCTTACAAAAATAATACACTGAAAGATTGCATTGCAATAATGCTAACTAAACCAACAGTTATCATTGCAATAAAACCTACAACAAAGGGTTTATATCCCATAGATTTTAAATCTTTTAAGTTAGTAGATAACCCAATGGCAGCCATTGCCATACTTAAAAAAACTTTAGCTGAATCTTTAATAGTTGATACTGAGTTTTGCCAAATAATTTGAGAACTTTCTGTTAAAAATATCTGATCTCCAATATTTCGAAATATAATCATTCCAATAAAGCCTAATACAAAATATGGAAAAATATTAAGTAAAGAATAGTTTTTAGTTTTGGCTGTGTTTCTATTGTATAGATAAGCAAATAGGGGGATCATAATTACTAAAAAAGTATTTCTAATTAACTTTGTAACTGTTGAAATATTTAATGTTTCAGGACTATTAAATTGCTGGTCGTAAATTAATCCAGCTGCTGCAACTTGGGAAGTTTCATGAATAGCTGTACCTAAAAACAATCCTACAAATAGAGGATCTCCGTTAAAATAAATGTTTGCGAAATATGGATAGACTAACATTGAAATTATTCCAAAAACTGTGATATTCGCAATTGCATAAGCAACTTCTCCCTTGTTTGCTTTAATTATTGGAGCAGTTGCCATGATTGCAGTTGTTCCACAGACAGTGCTTCCAATCGATATTAAGTAAGCCATTCTAGTTGAAATCTTCAATTTTTTGATAAGAAGCTTAACTACAATTAAGACACTTAAAATGCAAACAATGATTAATGGAATTGCAATTGATCCAAATTTTAAAAATTCAAATGGTTTTAATTGAATGCCAAGACATATTATTCCAAGTTTTAAGATATATTTTTGAGTAAAATCTATTCCAAGTAGAAAACCTTTTCTCATCTGAAAAATATTTCCAAGCAAAATTCCCATTAAAATTGCTATCATAGCGGTTGATATTGGGCTCTTAGTATAACCTAATAACTCTATACCAATAATATTATTTAAGCCTTGAGATAAAGAGTAAAGAACAAAAGCTAAAAAGATACCTGGTAATAATATAAGTTGGTTTTTGAAAAACATTAATTTATTTATTGAATATTTTTATAATTATTAAAGCCTACAATTTTACCATAAAACAAAGCAAAATATTTAATTACATTTTTTAATTTGAAAAAAAATAAATATAAAAAAATTCCTAAGACAGATTTTATTAAAGATAAAAAATATAAATAAATACATAAAAATTTGTTTTTATTATAATGTTTTTTATATAGCGCACCCTGTCCCATTCCATATGAAAAAAATTTTGAATAAATTTGTTTTGAATTATCTAGTCCAATAAATTCTTCTGGATGGTACATAGAAACTTTAGAATTATAATAAATCTTTTTTTTTAAGCTTAGTGATGAAAAAATAAAATCAGTTTCATCACCACTACCAAATTTTGCTCCCAAACCTATATTTTTATCAAAATATAAATTTTCATTTTCTTTTTTGTTAATCCACATTGAGGAAGATAAACAGCAACTTGAATTAAAGTAATTAATTTTCTTACTGTTATCTTTCATATTTCTTGACAAGGGTAAATTTGAATTCATTTTGTTAATTCTACAAAACATCAAATCACAATTATTTCTGTTGAGGAATTCCCAACTTGATAAAAAGTAATCTTGACTAATTGAAACGTCATCATCGATAAAGGTCATAATTTTAGACCTAGATAGTTTAATTCCTTCATTTTTTGCATTAGATAAATTTTGTTCAGCAAGGTTCTTATATAAAATTTTATTATCTACTAAAAATTTTGGTAAGTTTTCGACTCTTCTATATTGATGTATTATAATTATACTGACTTCAAATTTACCACTCTGATTTTTTATTTGATTTATTAATGTCTCAAGTCCCAATAAGTCTTTGTTGGTACTTATGACGACATCTATTTCTCTTAACATTTAACCTTTTTAATTATCATTTTATAAATCTAAGTTTTTTAAATCATTTTCAAAGATATTAAATCATATTATGGTTTTAAATTTGTGTAATTTTAGTATATCTCTTTATTAATTTTTTTTAATATAATCTTATTCTTTAATATCAAAATGATTAATGTCATAATCGGCAAAAACTGTTCACTAACAAATGAATTAAACAAAAAAATTAAAAATTGTATAATTTATTCAGCTAGAGACCCCAATCTCATAGACAAAATCAGATTAATAAGTAAGAAAAAAATAAATATAATTTTTAATAATTTTTACCCATCAAGAAAAATTAGTGAAGTAAAACCTAAGGATTATAATGACTTTATTAGAATAAGCCTTTTATCAACTACTAATGTTTTAAATAACCTAAATCCTAAATATATAAATAAAATAATTTATAATAGCTCATCATCAATTTATGGTTTTAATAAAACTAATCTTAAAGATTCTTCAAATAGAAAATTAGCTTCTTCATTTAAAATTTTAAGTGAAAACTTAATTTATAATTTTTGCTCACAGAACAATATTAATTTTAATATTTTAAGAATTTTTAACTTATATAATGGCATTAACGATAAATTTTCAATTCTTGGTAAAATATTTACTTCTAAAAAATTACAAAAAAAAATTACAATTAATAATAATGGCGAATCCATGAGAGACTTTATACACATTAAAGATGTTGTTAAGATTATTTCTATTATTTTGAGAAAAAAAACTAAACATATAGTCTTGGATGTTGGAAGTGGCTTTGGAATTAAGATTAAAGATATATTAAGTTTTGTTAAATTTCCTAAAAAATTAATTCAATTTAAAAAAAATAATGAAGAAATTGATGCCTCTATAGCAGATACAACAAATCTTTTTTCTGAAATAAAAAAAATAGATTTTTACCCTATAGAAAAATTTCTTAAAAAAGAATTTAATGTTAAGAAGATTAAAAATAATAATATAATTAAAACAAGATACAAACCAAATTATAATAATAGTGGTGAATATGAATATATAATCTATGGGGCTGGAAATGCAGGAAAACAAATATATAATCAATTAATAAATAATAATGAAAAAGTATTTTGTTTTGTCGATGATAACCCAAAACTACAAGAAACTTACTATAAGAATAAAAAGATCATATCAATAACAGACATCGAAAAACTTTCTTTAAGAAAACAAATTAATTCTATAATAATTTCGATTGCAGACTTTGATCAAATTAAGCTTGAAAAATTGAAAATGCGCTTAAAAAAAATATGTGACAATGTAATTTATCTTCCCACAAAAAAAGAATTAATTTCTGATAAATTAAGTCTAAATGATACTTTTTCAATTGGTATAGAAGAGATTATTGGAAGAAGAGAGCTAAACATTAATAAAATAAATCCAAAAATTAAAAATAAAACAATACTAGTTACTGGTGCTGCTGGATCAATTGGTTCTGAATTATGTCGTCAAATTGAATTTTTAGATGCTAAAAATGTTATAGCATTAGACAATTCTGAAATATCTCTTTTTAATTTAAAAAAAATTGGACTAAAAAAAACTAAATTTATATTAGGTGATATAAAGGATAATAATTTAATTAATAATCTTATCATAAAGAATAAAGTATCTCATATTTTTCACGCTGCTGCATATAAGCATTTAAATATTTTAGAAAATAATATTCAATCAGCAATAACAAACAATGTGATTGGAACTTATTATTTACTTCTTAATGCAATTAAAAATAATTGTAATTTTACTCTTATTTCAACCGATAAAGCAGTAAATCCAACCAGTATTTTAGGATTAACTAAAAGATTTGCAGAAATAATATGTGTTTTCTTTAGAAAATTTAATAAAAAAAGCAATATTAATATTGTGCGTTTTGGAAATGTTTTTGGTAGCGTTGGATCTGCTGTACCAACATTTATTGATCAAATAAATAAAAATAAAACAATAACAATTACAGATAAAAATGTTAGTAGGTACTTTATGACCATAAAAGAGGCCTGCTTTTTAGTACTTGAAACAGCTAAAATGAAAAAACAAAATTTAACATTTGTTTTAAATATGGGTAAGCCCGTAAAAATTATTAAGATTATAAATTATTTAATAAATTTGAAAAAAAGAATAAATCCTTATTCAAAATACAAGATTAAAGAAATAGGACTTCAAAAAGGTGAGAAAGTTTCTGAACAATTATTTATTAGTAAAAACAAATTAAATAAAATGAATAATAACATATTTACTGTTCATGAAGAAAATTACTCTAAAATAAAATTTGAAGATATATTACGAAATTTAATCTATTTTTCGGAAAAAAATATGCCAAATCCTTCAATTAATTTGATTAAAAAAGTTTTAACAAAAGAAATTAGATAAAATATTTACTTAGTTTTTAATTTAAGCACTTCTATAAAGTTTAGTCATAACAAACTCTTTATGCCCTAACGCTTCAGCACAAGTTAATCTACCGTTGGCAACTCTAATCATTGATTTAATTAATTCATCACCAGCTTGAGACATAGTCATTTCACGTGATAGAATTTTTGATACATCACAATCAATATGTTCGCCCATACCTTTTACTGTTAATGGATTTGCAGTTAATTTAACAACTGGCTCAATAGGATTTCCAACGATATTACCTTGACCAGTTGGAAATAAGTGAATGTTAAATCCTGCTGCTGCTTGAAGAGTAATACATTCAGCTGCTGCAGATGAAGTATCCATAAAATATAAACCTTTTCCTTTAGTAGGTTCTTCTGCCGGTTCTAAAACATCAATAAATTTACATGATCCAATCTTTTGAAAGTTTCCAAATGCTTTTTCTTCAATTGTAGTTAATCCACCCGCAATATTTCCTGCAGTTGGTTGGCTTTCAGAAAGATCGTCTGTTGCTTCTTTTAAAATAAAATCGTTGTAATCACTCCACGTTTTCATGAATTTTTCAGAAGCTTCAGGAGTTGCACCACGTGTAGCACAAACTTTTTCAGCTCCAGTTAACTCTGACGTTTCACCAAAACATAAATGAACTCCTAATGGCTCTAACTTATCCATTAAGTTTCCAACTGTTGGGTTAGCAGCAAGACCTGATGTTGTGTCAGATTCACCACATTTAACCGAAATCCACAAATCACTTAAAGGACACTCTTCTCTTTGCTTTTCAGAAGCCCACATTGCAAACTCTTGAGCTTTTTTTGAAGCCTTCATGATTGTTCCAATATCACCAGTTCTTTCAATGTGAAATCCTTCAACTGGTTTTCCAGTTTTAGCAATTTCATCAACAATTCTTTTTGTCCATTTAGGCTCAATTCCAATGACAATTACAGCAGCAACGTTCGGGTTTTTTCCAGTTCCAATCATTGTTCTAAAGTGTAAATCTAAATCAGCACCAAATTGAAGTCTTCCATAAGAGTGAGGAAGGGCAATTGTCCCTTTAATATTGTTTGCTACAGCTTCAGCACAAGCGTTTGAGATATCATCTACAGGCAAAATGATTACGTGGTTTCTAGTGCCAACTCTGTCATTTTCTCTTTTATAACCTAAAAAACTTTTTGGAATTTCCATATTTTTTACCATTTCTTCGTTTTTACATTGTGAACATGAACATGCTCACCTTTTTTAATTGATTTAACTACCTTTCCAATATCATGACCATATTTCAAAATAGTATCACCTTCGTTAAGGTCAACCATTGCAATTTTATGTCCTAATTGAATTTCATCTACTGATTGAATCTTAATTGTTTTATCATTCTCCATAATCCAGCATGCACAATCTTGTTTTGGAGTGATTTTATCAATTACAACTACTCCTACGTTGTCTTTCTCATCGTGTATAATAATATCTGTAGCCATAATTGTGTCGATTTGTTTGTTTGAAATTTTTCAATTCTTATATATTAATCTTTAAAATTAACAAATTATTTATAGATTTTTTAACAACTTAAGCAGGAAGGCCTAATTATTATGACTAAAATGACAACAGAAGAAGCTTTTGTAAAAGTTTTACAAATGCATGGTATTGAGCACGCCTTTGGAATTATTGGTTCAGCTTTTATGCCTATTTCAGATATTTTTCCTGATGCAGGAATTACCTTTTGGGATGTTGCTCATGAAACAAACGGTGGATTAATTGCTGATGGTTACACAAGATCTACTGGTAAAATGTCTATGGTTATTGCACAAAATGGTCCTGGGATTACAGGTCTTGTTACTCCAATTAAAACTGCATATTGGAACCACACACCATTATTATTAGTAACACCTCAAGCTGCTAATAAAACTATGGGTCAAGGTGGCTTTCAAGAAGTAGAACAAATGAATTTATTTAAAGATATGGTTTGTTATCAAGAAGAAGTTAGAGACCCTTCAAGAATGGCAGAAGTATTAAATAGAGTAATTGAAAAAGCGATCAGAGGATCAGCACCAGCACAAATAAATGTGCCAAGAGATTACTGGACACAAGTTATTGATATTGACCTTCCTCCAATTGTTAGACTTGAGAGACAAGCAGGTGGAGTTGATGCAATTAAAAAAGCAGCTGAATTATTGTCAAACGCTAAATTTCCAGTAATTTTATCTGGCGCTGGTGTTGTAATTGGAGGAGCAATTGAAGATTGTAAAAAATTAGCTGAAAAACTGGATGCTCCAGTTTGTTCGGGATATCAACACAATGATAGTTTCCCAGGAAGTCATCCACTAGCTGCTGGACCCCTAGGGTATAATGGATCTAAAGCTGGAATGGAATTAATCAAGAAAGCTGATGTTGTTCTTGCACTTGGTACAAGATTAAATCCTTTCTCAACTTTGCCAGGTTATGGAATGGATTACTGGCCTAAAGATGCAAGCATCATTCAAGTTGATATGAATTCAGATAGAATTGGTTTAACTAAAAAAGTATCAGTTGGTATTTGTGGGGATGCAAAATTAGTATCTCAACAAATCTTAGCTCAACTTTCTACAACAGCTGGAGATACAAATAGAGAAGAAAGAAAAAACACAATTCACCAAACTAAATCTGCTTGGTTACAAGAGTTATCAAGTTTAGATCATGAAGATGACGATGAAGGTACAGTTTGGAATGCTGAAGCTAGAAAAAGAGATGCAGATAGAATGTCTCCTAGAGAAGCTTGGAGAGGAATTCAAGCAGGTATGCCTGATGATGTAATTATTTCTAGTGACATTGGAAATAACTGTGCAATAGGAAATGCCTATCCTACATTCGAAAAAGGTAGAAAATATTTAGCACCAGGGTTATTTGGTCCCTGTGGTTATGGCTTTCCAGCAATTCTTGGAGCAAAAATTGGATGTCCTGATACGCCGGTGATTGGTTTTGCGGGTGATGGTGCATTTGGTATTAGTATGAATGAAATGAGTTCATGTGCCAGAGAAGAATGGCCAGCAATTTCAATGGTAATTTTTAGAAATTATCAATGGGGTGCTGAAAAGAGAAATACCACTTTATGGTTTGATGACAACTTTGTTGGAACAGAACTTGATCCAGAATTAAGTTATGCAAAAGTTGCTGATGCTTGTGGTTTAAAAGGTGTAACGGTTCGCACTATGGAAGAAACTACCGCTGCAATTAAACAATCATGTGAAGATCAAAAGAAAGGAATTACAACATTTATTGAAGTAATTCTAAACCAAGAACTTGGAGAGCCTTTTAGAAGAGATGCTATGAAAAGACCTGTAAAAATAGCAGGTATTAAAAAAGAGGATATGAAGAAACAACCTTCATTGATCTAATTTTGAATAAAAACAAAATTAAGATTAGTTCCAATAGAAGTTTTGGGGTAGTTTTTTTTGTTATATTTTTAATAATCTCTATTTATCCACTAATTAATAATGACAGTATTAGAGTTTGGTCTTTAATCATAAGTATATTTTTTTTAATATTTGGATTAAAGAATTCAACAATTTTAACACCTTTTAATAAACTTTGGTTTAAATTTGGATTATTCATAGGTAGTTTTTTAGCTCCAATTGTAATGGCAGTTGTTTTTTTTTTAATAATAACACCTATTTCCTTAATAATGAAATTTTTTGGTAAAGATGTGCTGAATTTAAAAAAAAATAAACTCAAATCATATTGGATTGACAAAGATGGTCCAAAAAGCAAAATGAAAGACCAGTTTTAGAAGTGAAATTTTTAAAAAAAAAATTTATTTTAAAAAATAATTTAATTTCTTTTGATATTAATGATGATGTAACCAAAAAAGTTACAGATTTTTATAAAGATAGTCCTTTTCCAAATTACAAAAGAGACGATAATAAAATTACTATTTTAGAAAAAGGTAATAAAAATATTTTAGCAGCTCAATTTAAAAAATTTATTGGTTATAATAAAAATGTTTTAGAAGTGGGATGTGGAACGGGACAAATATCAATATACTTTTCAATTGGTACCAACAATAATGTAATTGGGTTAGATCCAACTAAAGAGTCATTAAACCTAGCATCCAACTTTTCAATAAAAAATAAAATAGACAATGTTAAATTTGTAAATGCTGATATTTTTGATGATGTATTGAAAGAGGATTTTTTTGATTTTATTTGGTGTAGTGGGGTATTACATCACACAAAAGACCCACAAGCTGCTTTTAATATAATATGTAACTCACTTAAAAAAGAAGGCTACATATTAATTGGTCTTTATAATAAAATAGGAAGAATTAGAACTATAATAAGAAAATATCTTTATAGAATATTGGGTGAAAATTTTTTAAAACTAATTGATCCTACATTAAGAAATTTAAAAAATGATCCAGAAGAACAAAAAGCATGGATAAGAGATCAGTATATTCATCCTGTAGAAAGTTTACATACTACAGATGAGGTTCTTAAGTGGTTTAACGAAAACAACATCGATTTTATTAGTTCTATTCCAGAATGTGATTTTGATGACGGAGGTTACGATAACCTGTTTGAAAAAAAATCTGTAGGAACACTTTATTCAAGGATTGTAAATCAAATTTCAATGATTTTTAATAGCCTAGGTTCTGACGGTGGACTATTCGTTCTAATTGGTAAAAAAAAATAATTTACACAATTTTATAAAACTTAAACTTCAGATAAATTTTATTGAATTATTCATTTTTAAAGATAAAAGATTAACATGAGTTTTTTAATTGAGTTCTGGAATTTTATAAAGTTTAGAAAAAAATATTGGTTAATACCCATATTAGTTACACTTGCTCTTTTTGGTGGCATAATTATTTTATCACAAGGGTCGGCTCTAGGACCACTTATCTATACAATATTTTAAAGTGAAGTCTATTTTAGGTATTTCTGCATTTTATCATGATAGTGCAGCCTCAATATTAATTAATGGAGAAATTATTGCTGCCGCACAGGAAGAAAGGTTTACACGAAAGAAACATGATGCAAGCTATCCATTTAATGCAGTAGAGTTTGTACTTAAATTTTCTGGATTAAAACTCAATGAAATCGATCAAATAATATTTTATGAAAAACCATTTTTAAAATTTGAAAGATTACTAGAAACCTATGTAGCTTTTGCACCTAGTGGTTTTAAATCTTTTTCTAAAGCAATGCCAATTTGGTTACGTGATAAACTTTTTCAAAAAAATTTACTTTTTACTGAGTTAAAAAGACATGATGAAAATTTTAAAGATATAAATAAATTATTTTTTTCTGATCACCACTTAAGTCATGCAGCTAGTGCTTTCTTTCCGTCACCATTTGAGGAAGCTATAGTTTTAACAGCTGATGGCGTAGGTGAGTGGGCAACCACAACTGTAGCTGTTGGTAATGGTAATAATTTAGAAATTAAAAAAGAATTACATTTTCCTCATTCATTAGGATTACTTTATTCTGCTTTTACTTATTACACAGGATTTAAAGTAAACAGTGGCGAATATAAACTTATGGGGTTAGCTCCATATGGAACTCCAATTTATACTGATAAAATTATTAATAACCTAATTGACATAAAAGAGGATGGAACATTTAGATTGGATCAAAAATATTTTAATTATACTACTGGATTAACTATGACTAATAAAAAATTTGACAGTTTATTTAACCAAAGCAGAAGAGACCCTGCAAAACAAGAAATAACACAATTTCATATGGATATTGCTGCATCAATTCAAAAAGTTACTGAAGACATTATGATTAAGTTGGCTAGATCTTTAAAAGATGAATACAAGATAGACAATCTATGCCTGGCAGGAGGTGTCGCTCTTAATTGTGTTGCAAATGGAAAAATTCTAAAAGAAAAAATTTTTAATAATATATGGGTACAACCTGCCTCAGGTGATGCAGGAGGTTCTCTTGGTGCTACTTTGGCTCTTTGGCATATTGAACAAAAGAATCCAAGACAAGTTAATCCAAACGATAGTATGCAAGGCTCATACTTAGGCCCAGAATATTCTCAAGAAGAGATAATAGATGAATTAAAAAAGATAGGAGCCAATTTTGAAATATTAAGTGAAAATGATCTTATAGAACAAACAGCTATAGATTTATCTGAAGGAAAAGCTATTGGTTGGTTTCAAGGTAGAATGGAGTTTGGTCCAAGAGCATTAGGTGCTAGATCTATTTTAGGTGATCCTAGAACATCTGAAATGCAAAAAACATTAAATCTAAAAGTAAAATATAGAGAAAGTTTTAGACCATTTGCACCTTCAGTATTAAGAGAAGATGCTTCAGAATGGTTTGAAATTGATGATGAAAGTCCTTATATGCTTTTAGTTTCAAATATAAACTCAAAAAAAACATACAATATGAGTGAAAAAGAAAAGGCGCTATTTGGAATTGATAAACTTAATATTAAAAGGTCAGAGATACCAGCTGTAACACACGTTGATTATACAGCAAGAATTCAAACTGTTAAAAAAGAAGTAAATCAAAAATACTATAATTTGATTAAAAGATTTAAAGAAAAAACAAATGTTCCAGTTGTTGTAAACACATCGTTTAACGTGAGAGGAGAGCCAATTGTTAATACACCCTATGATGCATTTAATTGTTTTATGGGAACAGAATTAGATAATTTAGCAATAGGAAATTGTTATTTAAAAAAAATTGATCAAAATAAACAATTAAAAAAAAATTACCAAAATGAATTTGAATTGGACTAAAAGTATAAAAATTATTAAGAAATTTTTTATTTTTTTTTTATATATATTTTTTTTATAATTATTGGAGATATAACTTATAGTAATTTAACAAAAGATGAAAAAATTCAATATGATTGTTTTCATTACAAAAATGTAAATTTTAATAATAAGGCATATCATGATTATTATTTAAAAAAAAATTGTACAGCCACTGAAAAACAAAGAACTGTTTTGCCGTATAAAGTCTATACAGATAAAGATGGTTATAGATATTCAGGTAAAAAAAGAAATGAAAATAAGCAAAATGTTGTTTTCTTGGGCGATTCCCAAACATATGGTTATGGATCAAAGTTTGAAGATACATTTGTAGGAATGACAGATAAGAATATTTCAGATTTTGAAATATACAACCTTGGTATGCCTGGATATGGGATTAAAAAATATTATTATACGCTTAATGAATTTTTAGAAAATAAAAGCGTAAAAAAAGTTTTTGTAATTCTGGATATGACTGATGTGACAGATGCATCTTTGAGGTGGGTTGATATTCCTGATAATATATCACCTGTTGTTATGTCAAATGATACAAATCAAGAAATGAGTAGATGGAAAAAAATTAAAAATTCTAATTTCAAAGGTACAAGATTATTAATATTTTATGTTAGAAATTTTATGAGATATATAAAATTAAAAGTTTTTTCAACAAATCTAGGCACTAAAGATGGAGCATTAAAAACTAATTTAGCTAATTTTACATATACAGATATAGAAAATCATCAAAATTTAGATAAAGAAAAATTTGATTATAGTTTAAAAACTATTGAAGAATATTTTTTTAAAATTAGTGAATTATCAAAAGTAAATAATTTTGAATTATACTTGATAATTTTCCCCTGGCCTGAAACTTTAATATATGGACAAAAAAAATTTAACTGGGAAAATTTTAATAGTGAATTATGCAAAAAAAATAATTGTAAAAAATTAATTAATTTATTTGGAGAATTTAAAAGAATTAAAGATAAAGACAAAAACTGGAAACATTTAATTTATATTGATGATGATGTTCACTTAAAAAAACTAGGTAACTCAATCATAGGAAATAAAATTATTGAACAATTTTAGATTGTTAAACACTGATATCTATTTATAGACTGACAATTTAACTTCATTATATAATATTGAACAACATATGAAACACTCTGAACAGTAAGCAGGCAAATACTTGATTGGACTAAAAATAAAATCTATTATAAAACAACGATAATTAAGTGGTGGAGTAGCTCAGTCGGTTAGAGCGCAGGACTCATAAGCCCGCTGTCCGCTGTTAGTTATCGCAGTATAGCTATCGCAATTACCATTCTCACATTCCTTGACACACACATGACACAGTGAGAAAGTATTTTTTAATGAAAAAAATTTTATTAATAATCTTTCTAGGTCTTTTGTTGAGTGTAAATGCAAAAGCAGCAAGTATTGCTGGGGAATTAACCCAATTAAATAATTTGTTCAAAGAAGGAGCAATCACAAAAGATGAATTTTCAAAAGCTAAAAATATTTTATTAAAAACAGACTCACAAGAGGATTTAATTACAAAAAAAAATAATATTAAAAAAAGAAAAGTCATAGTTGAAAAAAAAAAAAATATTAAAAAAGTAAAGACCACAGTCGAAAAAGTGGATAAAAAAATAGTAAAAAAAGATTTTAATCAAGATTTGACTAAATCCTATGTACATTTGAGTGAACTTGATCAACTAGGAACTTTTACAAGAATATTGGATGTTCCTTCTGGACTGTTTAAATCTAAAAGAAAATCTTTTGCTTCAAGAGCAAGTAAATCAACAAAAGATATGTATTTAATTTTTGTTCAACAAAAAAACCTTATGGAAAAAAACCCAGAAAATTTAATGAAGGCTATGGGTTATTTCGAATTTTTCTATATGGAACAACTTAGGAAAAAAGAAAAACATATTAGATCTTTTAGAGAGAAATGGCCCAACATACCCCACCACGTAAAGAAAGATATTAAAAGCTTATACTCATTAAATCAGGCAAGAAAAACAATGAGAGAGTCAATGGGGCTAACACTAAATGATGATGTTCAAGTGGCCTTAAAAAGATACATGTTAATGCATGATTTTTTAATCCAGGCAAAAAAAGAAGTTATTATATTAACACCTAGTGAAAAAAAATTAAGAAAAAACAGTAAAAAACTTAATGCTGGTCTTAGCAGTTTAAAGAAAAATATAACATTAAGAAAAGAACAAAGAATCAAAGAAAAAGTTTTTTATAAAGATCATAAAAAATATACCACAAGAGTTAAAAGTTCATTAAGACAATTATCTAAACTAGAAGGTGCTAATGGAGAGTTTTATCAGACTATCAATAAATTATTCACAAAAACTTTAGAAAATATATCAAACCATGATTTAACTTTGGATAGTTTGGCTTTTATGTCAGCTATAATTAAGGATGTTGAAAAAGATATAATTCCAAAAAAACATATTCAAAATATGGAAGAAGTAAAAATTGAAACACTTCCAGAAGAAGATCAGAAAGTTTTAGCTGCAATTAGCATTGGAATGAAAATGCAAAAAAAAGCAAAAAAAAATCTTTTACAAAATTCTATTTTAAATCTTAGCAATAATGGTTTTAAAATTGATAGCTATATAAATTCAATTGAAAAAAATAATTTTGATCTTAAGTCTATTGTCATGACCTTTGATGACTATGATAATATGAAAAGATGGGCTTCAAAAGATTGGGCAAAATCATGGAAGGGTCAACTGCCATCCGAGGTTAAAGATACAGATGGAAATTTGATAGAATTTACGAATGAAAATATTGAAGATCTAAAAGCACAACTTGCAATTAATACTTTTAATGAGATGATCAATATTGACAAGAATGATTTAGGATTATCTATAAATGATAGTATCAAAGAAATTGCTAAGGAAATACAATCTTCAGGTGGTTTTAATATTGACGATTATCTTAATCAAGATTTTACTATAACACTTAACAATTACAGTCAGCTTGTTGGTAGCTCTCTTGGAATTGATATTAATGATTTTAAAGATTTAACCAAAGTAGCTAACGATTTTTATGGAAGTAATATGACTTCAGAAGATTATGCAAACCATTGGCAGAGTGCTCAATATATGGATAGTACATCAAATTGGGGTGATGTTACACTTGGAGTTGATTTGATTGATCAAATGGGTTCTTTTGATGCCGCATCAATTGCAAAGGATCTTGGAACAGACTTACAAACAGTTGCAGATAGTATTTCTCAAGCAGCAACAGTTGGTGTATCTACTGATCTTGAAGCTGCTGCTCAAGGCCTTGGTTATGGTAGTTTTGCAGATGCAGTCGCAGCTTATAACGCTCAGTACGGAACTAACTATACAACAGAAAGTGCTAAAGAGGCATTAGGACAATAAAAAAATCTAAACGTATAAATTTATTTCCCGTTGCGAGTCCACAGGAACCTCGTATGAAGTATTCTTGACTCACATAGAACACAGTCAGCAACGAAATCAGAGAAATACTTGATTGGACAGAAAATAAAATCTATTATAAAACAACGATAATTAAGTGGCGGGGTAGCTCAGTCGGTTAGAGCGCAGGACTCATAAGCCTGAGGTCAGTGGTTCGATTCCACTTCCCGCTACCATTTTAAATAATTTTTTTTAATTTGGCTAAGTTCATAGTTTGATTGAATGGAAATTTTATATTTTTTTTAGCTTTTATTTTTTTTATAGAAGGATTAAATTTTTTAGCAAAGTTAAAAACAGACTGTGATTTACCACCAACATTAATGATACCTTTTTTATTAATAAGTTTTGGTAGCATGTTTACTAAATCTTCATGAAACATAAAATTAGTTTTTAAGTTTGTGTAAGCTTTCTTGTACATAAAAGGTTTTTCCGTCATTGTTATTCTTAATATTAAAGAATTTTTATACATAGTTACTGCACACTCACCCCCTAATTTAGAAAGTCCATAATTATTAAAAGGTTTAACGGGATCACTTTCTTTACAGTTTCCTTTTTTACCCTCATAAACATATCCAGTAGAAAAATATACTAATTTAATTTTAAACTTTTCACATACTTTTGTTAAATTTGCAGTCCCAATAATATTCAAGTCTATACTTTTAGAAATTTCTTTTTCATGAATATTCATTGGTCTTGATAAGCCCGCACAATGTAAAATAATCGATGGTTTAATTTTTTTAATAATACTTTCGATAGACTTAACTTTTAAAATATTACATTCTCTTTTGTTAGTGAAAAATAAATTTAATTTTTTATTTTGTTTTTTTAGTATTTTTGCAAATCTGCCCTCACCACCTGTAACTAATATTCTATTTTTCATAATAGATATTTTTTTTAAATTCATTGAAAGAAATATTTTTTTTATCTTTAGCAGATATTAAAGGTGTTTTTGTAGGCCATTTGATCTTAAGGTCTTTATCATTATATCGAATTCCACATTCACTTTTAGCATCTCGATAATTTGTGCAACTGTATACTACATAGTTTTCACGATCAATTGTGTAAAAACCATGAGCAAAACCAGCTGGAATATACAAAGACTTATTATTTTTTTCACTCAGAATGATTGAAAAAGTTTTTCCAAATGTTTTAGATTTTTTTCTTAAATCCACTACAACGTCAAAAATTCTACCTTTAATAACTGATATATATTTTCCTTGAGAGTTTTTATTTTGAATATGAAGCCCTCTCAACACATTCCTTTTGGAAAAAGACATAACAACAAATGGAAAATTTTGTTTTACTTGTTTTTCTATTAGTAGTTCTTTAAAATAGCCTCTTTTATCTCTATATAATTTTTTTTTAAGAATTAATAGACCTTTAAATTTTGTTTTATAGATCATTTAGTAATAAGTTTTTTTAAGTAATGAGAATATTCACAATTTCCATAAAACTTAATTGCATCTAAAATATGGGTTTTATTAATCCATTTATTCAAAAATGCTATTTCTTCAATACATGCGATTTTAAAGCCTTGTTGGTTTTCAATCGCAGAAACAAAATTACTTGTTTTGTAAAAATCCTCTATAGAACCTGTATCCAACCATGCTCCACCTCTACCGATATAATCAGCTGATAATTGGTTTTTCTTTCTGTATTTATTTAATAGATCAGTAATTTCTAATTCATTTCTCTTTGAGGGTTTTAATTCTTTTGAAAATTTAACAACTCTATTATCAAAAAAATAAAGGCCAGTTATAGCTAGATCAGATATAAATTTTTTAGGCTTTTCTTTTATTAAAGTAATTTTATTTTTATTTACTTTAGCAACACCATATCTTTCTGGCTTAGCAACTCTATGTAGTAAAACTTTAGCTCCTTTCTTTAGTTGTACACACTCAAGAAGTCTGGTTGATAAATATTGTCCATAAAAAAAATTATCACCTAAAATTAAAGAAACATCATCTTTACCGATAAATTTGTCACCTAAAATAAAAGCATCTGGTAAACCTTTTGGAGATTCTTGTTCGATGTAAGTTATTTTAATTCCCAGTCGTTTTCCATCAGGTAGTATTTTCTTATATTGATCTAACTGTCCTTTATTAATAATTATTAAAATATCTTTAATTTTTGCTAACATTAATATTGATAAAGGATAAAAAATTAGAGGTTTATCATATATTGGAAGAAGCTGTTTATTTACTGCTTTAGTCAGAGGACTCATTCTTGTGCCCATACCACCAGATAATATAATTCCTTTTTTAATCATTTTTTTATTCCAATTCTCTTAATGATATCCTTCTTATTAAGTTTTGAATAGTATTTTTGATTTTCAAAATACCATAAAAAAGTTTTTTTAAGACCATTTTTAAAATTTGTTTTTGGCTGCCATTTAAGTTTTTTTTTTAGTTTATTGCTATCAATCGCATATCTTATGTCATGACCAGGTCTATCTTTAATAAAATTAATCTTTACATTTTTACCAACTTTAATTTTGTGTTTGGCTGTAATTAATAATTTTTTTACAACTGATATGTTGTCTAAATTGAAATTTGATCCAATATTATAAAATTCTCCTATAGTACCTTTCTTATAAATTTTGATTAAAGCATCACAATGATCATCAACATAAATCCATTCTCTAGAATTTTTGCCCTTACCATAAATAGGTAAATTTTTATTATTTAAAATATTATATATTAATTTTGGTATAAGTTTTTCAGGGTGCTGTCTGGGACCATAATTATTTGAACAGTTTGTTATAATTGCAGGAATTTTAAAAGTTCTAACATAAGAATAAACCAAGTGATCAGATGCAGCTTTTGATGCAGAATATGGTGAGCTTGGTTTATAAGCGTCAATCTCTTTGGATCTACCTTTTAAAACGTCACCATATACCTCATCAGTCGATATATGAATTAATTTTGTTTTTTTATTTTTTTTAGAATATCTTTTAAACGCCTCTAAAATAGAAAATGTACCAAGGATATTAGAATTTATAAAAGTTTTTGGGCCATCAATAGAACGGTCTACATGAGTTTCTGCTGCAAGATTGTATATACAGTGAGGTTTAAATTTATTTAGGATTTTATCAATCTTTGTTTTATTTTGAATATCACATTTAATAAATTTATATCTTTTATTTTTTGAGAATTTTTTTGTATTATAGAAATTTGAAGCGTAACCAATCTTATCAATATTGATAACACTATAATTTTGTTTTAAAAGCATACCAATTAAGTTACTTCCTATGAAACCGAGCCCACCAGTTACTAAAATCTTATGCATTATTTTTTTTACAACAAACTTTACTTTAAGTATACTTGTTTATCTTAATGAATTTAAATCTCCAAAACATTACCTTTATAATTGTTTCATTTAAAAGTGAAAACGTTATTTATGACTGCATAAACTCGCTTCCGCAAAATTCAAATAAAATTATTATTGAGAATTCTAAAAATGTTAAACTAAAAAAAGACTTAGAAACAAAATATGACAATATTGAGGTCTTATTAAGTGAAAATTTGGGAATGGGTGCTTCAAATAACATAGGAATTAAAAGAGCTAATACAGAATTTGTATTCGTTATAAACCCAGATGTTAAGTTTAAAAAAGATACTTTTGAGAACCTGGTAATTTCAAGTAAAAAAATAGAAGATTTTGCAATTCTCTCACCTATGCATAATCAGTCAAACTTTCCTAATTATAAGGGTGGTAAGAATTTTTTAGACAAAGATCAAAATATTATTTCAGTTGACTCTATTGATGGTTTTTCAATGCTCATTAACAAAGAAAAATTTAAAAACCACATTTTTTTTGATGAAAATATTTTTTTATATCTAGAAAATGATGATTTATGTTTTAAAGTCAAGGAGAGAGGTGAAAATATATATATTATTAAAAATTCTTTGATTGAGCATCTTGGAGGTTCATCTGTACATTTGAATAAAACTAATAATATTGAATATTTAAGAAATTGGCACTGGATGTGGTCTAAGTTTTATTTTAATAAAAAACACTATGGTTTTTTGAAAGCATTTGTAAATATTTTTTTTAATATTTTTTCTGCAAATATAAAATATATTTTTTATTTGATAACATTTAATACACATAAAAAAGAAATATATAAAATGAGATTATTTGGTGCCATTAACTCTATAATTGGAAATAATTCTTTTTTTAGATTAGATGACTAATGACCAGGAAATTCCATTAAGCTTTCAGCTTTATGACCTGCTTTAATTAGCTTGTTATTTCCACCAAGATCAAAGAGATTAATTACAAATATAAAACCAGCAACATTTCCCTCAGAAATTTTTATTAATTTAGCTGCAGCATCAGCAGTACCTCCAGTTGCTATTAAATCATCAATTATTAGGACTAAGTCATCCTTTTTAATAGAATCTTTATGAACTTCAATAGTTGCAGTTCCATATTCAAGCTCGAAATCAACAGAATATGTTTCTGAGGGTAATTTATTTTTTTTTCTAAGCATAATAAATGGTTTTTTTAATAAATAAGAAACAGCAGATGCAAATACAAACCCTCTTGATTCAATTGCTGCAATTTTATCAATTTTGAAATTTTTTGATCTTTCAACTATTTGATTTATGCATTCTGAAAAAGCATTTTCATTTTCAATTAAAGGTGTGATATCTCTAAATAATATTCCTTTTTTTGGATAATCAGGTATGGACCTTATATAATCTTTTAAATTCATGTTAATTTAGTTTATATGATTGAATAAATTATTTTTGAAATATGGCAAACAATAAATTAGCTATAATAGGTGGAAGCGGCCTTTATGATATTGAGGAATTTAAAGATCGTGAATTACTTGATTTAAATACTCCTTGGGGAAAGCCATCTGATCAAATTTTAAAGACATATTATAATAATAAAACAGTTTATTTTTTACCGAGACATGGAAAAGGTCATTTTATTTCTCCATCAAATATCAATTTTAGAGCAAATATTGACGCACTTAAACAATTGGGTGTAACAGATATTGTATCAGTTTCAGCTGTGGGATCTCTGAAAGAAAATCTTCATCCAGGTAAATTTGTAATAGTTGATCAATTTATCGATAGAACTTTTGCTAGAACTAAAACTTTTTTTGACGACGAGATTGTTGCCCATGTATCAATGGCGCACCCAACTTCAAATGGTCTAATGAATTCATGTGAAGAAGCTATAAAGAAAGAAAAAATCGATTATCAAAGAAATGGAACATATGTAGTTATGGAAGGACCTCAATTTTCGACACTAGCTGAATCAAATTTATATAGGTCATGGAACGCAGATGTAATTGGCATGACTAACATGCCAGAAGCAAAATTAGCAAGAGAGGCAGAAATTAGATATGCATCAGTATCAATGGTTACTGATTTTGATTGTTGGCATCCTGATCATGAAAATGTAGATGTTCAACAAGTTATTAAAATTCTTTTAGGTAATGCTGAAAAGGCAAAAAAAATGATTAAAAATATAATTGATAATTTTGAAGATTTTATTGACCCAAAAGATCCAACTAACAATTGCTTAGATGTAGCAGTTATAACAGCAAGTGAAAAAAGAACTCAAAAGACAATTGATAAGTTAAAAACAGTTGCAGGACGAATTCTGAATAAATGAAAATTGCAGGAAAAGAATATAGAACAATTTGGTATGAAGATGATGTTGTCAAAATAATTGATCAAACTAAGCTTCCACATAAATTTATAATTAAAGATCTTAAAACTGTTAAAGATGCAATTAATGCCATTAAAATAATGGAAGTAAGAGGAGCACCTTTAATTGGTGGTACAGCTGCATATGGAATAGTTTTGGCAGTAAAAGAAAATAATGATCCTCTTTTTATTAAAAAAAGTTCAGAAGATTTAATTAATTCAAGACCAACTGCTATCAATTTAAAGTGGGCAGTAGATCGTATGATGAAAAAATTATCAGGCATTAGTAGTGATAAAATTTTGAATATTGCTTCAATTGAAGCCAAAATAATTTGTGATGAGGATGAAAAGTTCTGTAAAAATATTGGGTTAAATGGATTGAAAATTATTGAAGAAATTTATAATAAAAAAAAAGATACAGTTAATATTTTAACACATTGTAATGCTGGTTGGTTAGCAACCATTAATTGGGGTACTGCAACATCACCTATTTATCATGCTCATAAAAAAGGGATTCCAATTCATATTTGGGTAGATGAAACTAGACCTAGAAACCAGGGAGCTAATTTAACTTCACATGAATTAAATGAGGAAGAAATTCCAAATACTATTATTGCAGATAACACAGGAGGAATTTTAATGCAAAGAGGCGAGGTTGATATGTGTATTGTTGGGTCTGATAGAACTTTGTCAAATGGTGATGTTTGTAACAAAATAGGCACTTATCTTAAAGCTTTGGCAGCTCATGATAATAATGTACCATTTTATGTTGCATTACCAAGCTCAACAATAGATTGGGATATTAATGACGCCAAAGATATTCCGATTGAAGAAAGAAATTCAGAGGAACTATCTCACATCGAAGGTATAGATGAAAATAATGAAATAAAAAAAGTTTTAATATATCCTAAAAAAAGCAAAGCAATGAACCTCGCTTTTGATGTTACACCAGCAAAGTACGTAACAGGATTAATTACAGAAAAAGGAATTTCTGAAGCATCAAGTGATGCATTAAAGAAAATGTTTAGATAATGAAAAATTTAAGATCTGAAGTTATAAAGTATGCTAAAATGCTAAATAGTAGAAAGCTTTCTGCATTAAGATCTGGAAATGTATCTGTAAGATATAAAGATGGTTTTTTAATAACACCTTCAGGAGCAAAATATTCTTTATTAAAAAATAAAGATATAGTTTTTGTTTCTATTCAAGGAAAATTTGATAAAAAAAAAGGAATTCCATCCTCTGAATGGAAGTTTCATCAAGATATTTATAATAATAAAACAGAAGCGAAAGCAATAATTCATTCACATTCAAACTGCGCAACAGCAATTTCTACTCATGGAAAAGGAATTCCAGCATTTCACTATATGATAGCAATGGCAGGTGGTAACGATATTAAATGTGCAAAATATGCAACATATGGAACAAGAGAACTATCTAAAAATATTCTTAAAGTACTAAAACAGAGAAAAGCATGTTTAATTGGCAATCACGGACAGATTGCATTTTCTGAAAATTTATCTAAAGCATTTGAGTTAGCTGAAGAGGTTGAAAATCTTTCTAACCAGTATATAAAAGCCCTAAAAATTGGTAAGCCTAAAATTTTATCATCAAAAGAAATGAATAAAGTTTTAAGTAAAGCAAAAAATTATAAGAAGGGATAATTTTTTATGACTAAAGTAGGTGAACATATAACTTTAGATATTATCGGTACAACTCAGGAATATGATCCTTCAGTCTTTGAGAATGCCATCTATAAAATTGCAAAAGTTGCAGAAGTAACTGTTCTTAAAATTTCAAAATATAAATTTGAACCACAGGGTTTTACAATACTTGCTTTATTAGCAGAAAGTCACATTAGCTTTCATACATTTCCTGAAAAAGGAATTATTAGTTTTGATTTTTTCACTTGTGGAAAGATTAGCCCATCAATTGCCTTCGAAATCATTAAACAAGAATTTAAATATAAAAGAATTATTAAAAAAGAGTTTAACAGAGATACTAAATCTTTGTATCATGACATTTATAGTTCTCCAGGTTTGCAAAAATCATATATAGTTAATGATGTGATTGAAGATTTTAATTCCAAAGTTGGTCAACATATTGAAATTTTAGATTTAGAACAATTTGGTAAATCTCTATTTATTGATGGTGAAATTCAAGTTGCTTCAACGGATGAACATTTATATAGCTCAACATTTGTTGGCGCTGGTTTAGATCTAAACAAAGATAATGAAAAGGCTGCTATAATTGGTGGTGGTGATGGTGGTGTTGCTAGAGAATGTATTTCAAAAAAATTTAGTTTTGTCGATTGGTATGAGCTTGATCCTGAAGTTGTGGATATTTGCAACAAACACTTAGGAGATATTGGAAAAAAAGCTACTGAAAAAAATTCAGTTAAATGTGTCTGGGGAGATGCGTTTGAAAATATAAAATCTGTAAAAGAAGATACCTATGACCACATATTTGTAGACCTTAATGATGACCAATTTTGTATAGATTTGGCTGCTAAAAATATGGACTCTATGATTAGAATATTAAAACCAAAAGGAGTAATTACAGCTCAGGTTGGAAGCCAAGATAAAAAGCCTAAACAAGTTGATAACTGGCTAAATGTATTTAATCATCACTTTGGGAATACTAAATTATCTAGAGTTTACATCCCTAGTTTTGATTGTTCTTGGAATTTTTCATCTTCAATAAACCATTAATTTTCTTTTTAATTCACTAAATTTGTGAAATAATATTTATTTAATCAAAGGAGAAAATAATGAATATATTTAAAAAAACTATTTTTTCAGTTCTTGCTTCTCTACTAATTATTGGAAATGTTTACGCATCTGATAAAATTAGAATTGGGACTGAAGGAGCTTATCCTCCATGGAATTCAAAAGATGCTTCAGGCAAACTAATTGGATTTGAGGTTGAATTAGCTTATTCACTATGTAGATACATAGGAAGACAATGTGAAGTCGTAGAACAGGATTGGGATGGAATGATACCAGCTCTTCAAATGAGAAAATTTGATGCAATAATGGCTGGGATGTCAATCACTGATGAAAGAAAAAAAGTTATAACATTTTCTCAAGGTTATGCTGATGAAGTAGCTTCTCTTGCTGTAATGAAAGGTTCAAGTCTTGAAGGAATTGATACTCCTGCTGGTATTGGACTTTCTAGTCCAAATGGTGATGCTAAAAAAGCTTTAAAAACTATTACTGCTGCGTTAGCTGGTAAAACTGTTTGTACTCAAACAGGAACTATTCACCAAAACTTTTTAGAGTCTGGTGATGTAGGAAAAGTTAATGTTAGAACTTACAAAACACAAGATGAAGTTAATTTAGACTTAGCTTCTGGAAGATGTGATGTAGCTTTAGCTGCTGCTGTAGCATTTACTGATTATGCTGACAAATCTGGAAAATCAGTTGTTCTTGTTGGACCAACTTTTTCAGGCGGAGCATTTGGTAATGGTGTAGGAGTTGGCTTAAGACAGGCCTCTCAACTAGGTGGAACACTTGGTGCAAGAGATGCTGAACTTTTAAATGCTTTTAACAAAGCCATTAATCAAGCGAGAAAAGATGGTGTTATTAGTAGACTTGCGATAAAGCATTTTGGCTTTGATGCTTCTATGTAATTAATATTTTGAAAAGGCGACTATTTATTTAGTCGCCCTTTCGATAATGGATCTTTTAACTTTCGGAAAAACTGGTTGGGGAGATGAGTTGTTTTATGCAACTCTAATGACTATTGCTGTTTCAATTACAGCAATGGTAATAGGTTTTTTATTTTCAGCAATTTTTACACCCCTCAAACTATCAAATAATAAATTTCTAAATCTTGTGGCTAACTCTTACACTACTGTCATAAGGGGTGTTCCAGAGTTATTGGTAATTTACCTTTTTTTCTTCGGTGGAAGTGGGGCAATAATGTATGTGGCATCAATATTTGGCTATAATGAATATATAGAAATAAATGCTTTTATTACAGGATCTGTTGCAATTGGTATAATTTCAGGAGCGTATTCAACGGAAGTTTTCAGAGGAGCAATTCAATCGATCGACAAAGGTCAGTTTGAAGCTTGTAAAGTTTTAGGATTAAAAAAATATATTTACTTTTTAAAAGTAATAATGCCTCAAATGCTAAGACTAGCAATTCCTAATTTAAGTAATGTTTGGCAAATAACTTTAAAAGACACATCATTAATATCTGTTACTGGTTTAGTTGAGATTATGAGACAATCATATATTGCAGCAGGATCAACGAGAGATCCATTATTTTTTTATTCTTTTGCTGCAGTTTTATATTTGATGTTAACTTTTTTAAGCATGAAATTGATTAATAGGCTTGAAGTTAAATATAGTAGGGGATTTTAATGGATTTAGGATTAATGGCTTCGAGCTTACCAAAATTATTGAGCGCAGCAGTTATAACTTTAAAATTATTATCAGCATCACTATTAATTGGTTTATTTATTGGTTTGTTATTTGCAATTTTAAGACTAAGTAAAAATTCTATTATTAATAGATTTGCTTATACTTATTCTTATATTTTTAGAGGTACACCTTTATTAGTTCAAATATTTATAATTTATTATGGGCTTGGACAAATAGAATACTTTAGAACAACTTTTCTTTGGGTTATTTTTAAGGAACCATATTGGTGTGCAATAATAGCATTTGCATTAAATACTGGTGCATATACATCTGAAATTTTAAGATCAGCTTTTCAAACTATTAAACCTGGAATTATTGAGGCAGGTAAAAGTTTAGGAATTTCAAATAAAATTATTTTTTATAAAATTCAAATACCTGTTGCTATTAGACAGTCTTTGCCTGCTTATGGTAATGAAATTATACTAATGATGAAGGGCACTTCTCTAGCAAGCACTGTTACATTGATGGATATTACAGGTGTTGCTAAGCACATTGTCTCCACTACATACAAACCATTGGAAATATTTATTACAGCTGGAGCAATTTATTTGTTTATGACTTTTTTAATTCACAATTTGATAAAATACTTAGAAAAAAAATATAGTTTTCAATAAGAGGTATATTCTTTAATTTCTTTAATTTTAGAGCCAGTAAGATTGTTAATTTCTAATTTTATTTTAGCACGATCGTCATTTAGGAAATGAACATCTCTTGAAAGTTTTATAAAGTTTTCTGCAAAATCAGAATTTTTTTCACATATTCTTTTATCATCTTCAATAACCCACAATTTAGCATTAATTTCTTTTAGAGATTGAAATAAATTATTAAGTTTATCATCAGATTTTACATTTTGCTCTAATTGACCCTTTAAAATACTATACTCATCATTGATAAACTTTAGTTTTTCAGAGTCTTTAATTTTTTCTTTTTTAATTTCAAGGATAGAAATTTTATCTAAAAGTTCTCCAACAGATACTTCGACTAGAATTTTATTCATAAAAATTTATAGTATGCTAACTTGTTAAAAATATGTCTAATATTTTAATTATTAAACACGGTTCACTTGGAGATATAGCTCAAGCAAGTGGTGCAATTCAAGATATTTATGAAAATCATAAAAAAGACCAGATACATTTATTAACTACAAAGCCATATTTTGAATTATTTAAAAAAAATCCATTTATACATAATGTCATATTAGATAAAAGGTTATCAAAGTTTAATCTTATTTACCTTTATCAATTAACTAGAATATTAAAAAATTTCAATTTTGAAAAAATATATGACCTTCAAAACTCATCTAGGACAACTTTTTATAAAAATATCTTATTCACAAAAGCGAAATCTGATAAATGGTCTAGTTCTGAAACAACTTTACCTATAGATATCCTAAAAATAGAATTTGATAGAAAACCTGTTTTAAATCGATTTGATCATCAACTTAAAACTTCTGGAACTAAAACTGAACACACTATGAAACCTAACTTTAATTGGGCTGTAACTAACATTAATAATATTAAACAAGAATTTAATTTAGATAAATATATTGTATTATTTCCTTTTTGCTCAGCTCATCTAACTCATAAAAAATGGCCCCATTACAATGAACTAATAGGGTTAATTAAAATTAAATATGGAGACCAAATTAAAGTGGTAGTTGCACCTGGACCATCTGAAATTGATGATGCGAAAAACATTAATGCTGTTTCAATTTTAGATAAAGGTAAAGCTTTAGATATCTCCCAACTTGCAAGTTTGATTAATGAAAGTTCATTTGTTATTGCAAATGATACAGGTCCAGCTCACATGACTGCTCATCTTGGAGTAAAAGGAATTGCTTTATTTGGTAAGCATACAACAGCCTTTAAAGTTAGTATTGAAAGAGAAAATTTTAAAGCAATACAAGTTGATGATTTAGAAAAACTAAGCGCAGGTAAAGTATTAGAAAAAATATTAATTTAATTTTTTACCAATAATTTTCAATATTATAGGAACAGTGAAGAGTATCATTAGCAATCTAATAATATGATGAAATGCCACAAAGTTAGGGTCTAAATCAAAAGCAATTGCAATAACTGCTACTTCATAGATTCCTCCAGGAGAAAAAGATAAAAGTAAAGTTAAGAAATTGGTATCAACAAAATATGTTGCAACAATTGCAGCGAACAATCCAAGTGTTACCAGTATTACAGTTGCAACCAAACTATGAAAAGAATTACCAGCAACTTCTTTTAATGATTTATCTGCAAAACGACAACCAACTGAGGCACCTAAAATAAGCAAACAAAAATTTATACTTTCATCTGGTAGTTTATAGGAAGCAACTTCAGATATTTGTAAAATTCCACTTGCAACTAATGTCCCAGATAATAATGCAGCAGGCACACCAATTTTATCAAATAAGAAAATCAATAATATCGAACCTATTAAGAGAATTAAAAGATGAAAATGGTTTTGATCAAGATAATTAAATTTTTCAATTGTTAGAGCTTCATTTGTTGAATAATTAACAACAAAAAAAGGAATGACAGTTATTATTATAATTAACCTAATTAAATGTGATGTAGCAACTTGTGATAAATCAGATTTTTCGTGTTCAGCCAATATCATTAAAGGTCCTAAAGCACCTGGTGCTGCTGAAAAAATAGAAGTTTTGACATTATAGTCTGAAAATTTTTGTAAATATTTAGATACAATTAAAATACTTATCAAAATATAGACAAACATTATTATTGAAGTCCACACCCATTCAGTCATTTGATTGATTAAATTTTGATCGATATAATTTCCAATATGAAGCCCAAGAACTATTAAAATTGAACTTAAAGCTAGTTTTGGCATTTTAGTTTTTATTCCACTTAATGCTGCAATTGAAATTACAAGCATAGGACCAAGCATCCATGCTAATGGGATATCAAAATAGTCAGCTACAATTGCACTTGGGATTGAAATTAAAATGACTAATAGAAATTTTTTAGAAAATAATTCTTTAATGTTAGAGGAATTAAATTGAATAGAAGAATTTTTCATTAACAAATATTCTTTTATCACTTACCTTAAAAAAGATAGTAGAAAATAAATTCTCCCAATAAGTGATATCTATTCTTTTTATTATAAAAACATTAAAGAGAATGCTCACCATTTAAGCAAGAAAAAAAATCAACGTCAAGTTGTACCAATACGATAACTTGCATTCATAATGATACTGTAATTAACTGCAAATATTAAAAACTAACAATAGAGGAATATAATGAAAAACATTAAAAAATTAGTTTCAGTATTATTCTCAGTAATTCTATTATTCTCTGCAACAGCAACAAATTCAATCGCAATGGATAAAATCCATTTCGTAATTGGTGGTGGTGCTGGTGGTGGATGGGATGGAACTGCTCGAGGTACTGGAGAAGCTTTAACAAAATCAGGAATGTTAAAAAGTGCATCATTTGAAAATATGTCAGGTGGTGGTGGTGGAAAAGCTTTAGCTTTCATGATTAACACTCAACCTAAAAATACAATTTTAGTACAATCTACACCTCTAGTTTTAAGATCTATTACTAGACACGAAGGTTATGTTACAGGATCTGGAGTTTTATCCTATAAAGATGTTACACCGATCGCTGGTGTAATTGGTGACTACGGTGCGATTGCAGTTGCAAAAAACTCACCTTATAAAAACTTTAAAGATGTAGTTGATGCATACAAAAAGAATCCAAGCTCTATCAAAATGGCTGGTGGATCAGTAAGAGGAAGTATGGACCATTTAATTGGTGCTTTAGCTTTCCAAGCTGCTGGTGCTAATCCAAATGATGTTGCTTACATTCCTTATGATGCTGGTGGAAAAGCGTTAGCTGGACTTTTATCTGGAGAAACTCAAATTATCTCTACAGGTTTAGGTGAACTTATGGGTGCAAGAGACCAAGTAAGAATTATTGGTATCACTGCTCCTTCAAGAGTAGCTGATGCACCGGATGCACCAACTCTAAAAGAACAAGGATATGATGTTCAGTTCGTAAACTGGAGAGGATTTTTTGGACCTCCAAATATGAGTAATAAAGATAAAAAAGCTCTATCTAAAATGCTAGGTAAAGTTATGAAAACTCCTGAATGGGAAGCTGTTAGAAAAAGAAATGCTTGGGTTAATATTTATAACTCAGATAAGGATTTTGTTAAATTCTTAGATGCACAAACTGTAGAAATGACAGCTCTTATGAAGAAATTAGGAGTTATATAATCCTTTAGGATTATTCAAAAATTAGAGCAGTGAATATAAATACTACTAAAATTATATCACTGCTCTTTTTTATTTTCTCAGCATTCTATTTATATATCGCGTATCAAATTCAAGTTTTTTCATTTGATGAAAATGCACCTTTTAATGCCAGAACGTTTCCAATTTACTTAGGTTATGCAGGTTTATTTTTTTCTGGTTTAAAAATTATTTTACCAGAGCGTAATACTATAAAAGTTGATCATAATAATTTAGAGTATAAAAAAACAGCTATACTTGTGATTATAGCCATTATTTATGGAGCAACCATATTAAAAGTAGGTTATTTTTTAACAACCTCTCTATTTTTAGCGTCTTCTTATTATGCGTTAGGTGAGAGAAGGTGGAAGTTAATATTTTTACTCTCTTTCCCTTTTGTTGGTGCTTTTATGTACCTTTTACATGGAGTACTTGAAATTTATTTAAGAGATCCATTTTTAAAACTAATTGGAGTTATGGGATGATTGAAGGAATTTTAATTGGTTTAAAAACAGCTCTCACATTTCAAAACATATTTATGGTTATGATTGGTTGTTTTTTTGGAACCATCATTGGGATGCTACCCGGTCTTGGACCAATGACGGCAATTGCATTAATGATACCTATCACTTATGGTTTTGACCCTGCTACTGGATTAATTTTAATGGCAGGTGTTTATTATGGTGCGGTATTTGGTGGATCAACTTCATCAATTTTATTAAATGCTCCAGGTGTTCCTGGAACTGTTGCAACTTCATTTGATGGTTACCCTATGGCTCAACAAGGTAAAGCTGGAAAAGCATTAGCGATCGCTGCTTGGAGTTCTTTTGCAGGTGGAACACTTGCCTCAATATATTTATTATTTCTTGCACCAAGCTTATCTAAAGTAAGTTTATCCTTTAGATCACCAGACTATTTTGCTTTAATGATTTTAGGTTTAACAGCAATTGCAGCTTTTTCATCAAAGGGGCAATTTTTAAAAGCAATGATGATGGTTGTTCTAGGTTTAATGTTGGCATCAGTTGGACAAGATTCTTTATCTGATATTACAAGATTTACTTTTAATAATATGAATTTATCTGATGGGATAAGTTTCGTTTTAGTTGTAATGGCAACTTTTGCTATGAGTGAAGCCTTAACAATTATTTTAAAACGAAATGATCCATCTGCTGTTGCAAAACAAGTTTCATTAACAGAACTAGGTTCAATTAAGATTAATAAAGAAGAGAGAGGTAAAATGTTAAAAGCTATTCCTCGAAACTCAGTTATTGGTTTTTTAATTGGAGTTTTACCAGGAGCTGGAGCAACTATTGCTTCATTTCTAGCTTATGGAATGGAAAGAAATTTTGTTAGTGATGAAGAAAAAGAAAAATTTGGCAAAGGTAGTGTTCATGGTTTAGCTGCACCAGAAACTGCAAATAATGCAGCATGTTCTGGAGCTTTTGTTCCACTACTAACTTTAGGAATACCTGGAAGTGGGACTACTGCTGTAATGCTTGGTGCTTTATTAGGATTTGGAATTCAACCAGGGCCCAGACTTTATATAACTAATCCTGAAATTTTTTGGTCAGTTATTATGTCCATGTACATTGGAATGGTAGTGTTGCTTATTCTAAACTTACCTTTGATACCTTACATAGCAAGAATACTCGCAGTACCTAAAAATTATTTAATTCCACTTATTCTATTTTTTTCAATTACAGGAATTTACGTAATGTCATTTAATAATTTTGATATTTATTTAATGATTGGAATAGCTGTTGTTGCAACTTTTATGCGCTTATATGATTTTCCTATGCCACCACTCATATTAGCCTTTGTCCTTGGTGGATTAATGGAAGAAAACTTAAGAAGATCTTTATTAATAAGTGATGGATCTTGGACTTTTTTATGGGACAGACCTCTTACCGCTATAATAATAGGAATTACAATTCTAATTGTTGGATGGCAAATTTATAAAACAATTAAGAATAAAAAGATTTAGTTTAGAATTTTTTTATATTCTTCAATAATCGTACTCCACTTAAATTTAGCAGAATTTTCTTTGGCAGCTTTTCCATACTCATGGAGTTTATTATTTTCTAACATTAAATTAATTGATGAGTAAACTTCATCTAATTCATTACCATCACATATTAAACCTGTTTTTTCATGCTCGATTGCATCTGCTGCACCTCCATCTTTTCCTCCAAGAGAAGGCAATCCATATTGAGCCGCTTCAACATAAGCTATCCCAAACCCTTCAACAGATTTTTTATTAACAACTGAAGGCATGACAAAAATATCTGATTTAGCAACTAGTGCATTTTTTAATTCATTAGAGATATCTTTAAAGAACATCACTTGAGGTTGAAGACCTAGTTCTGCTACTAATTTTTTAATATTTTCCTCTTCATCTCCATTACCCACACAAATGTAGATAATACTAGGATAAATCTGTTTTAAATTTCGAAGCGCCATGATTACTTTTTCATGGTTTTTTCTTTTATCAAATCTAGAAACGGTAATAAGTCTTGGAAATTTATGTTTTAATAAGCTTTCTACTTTATCTAAAGTTTTTTTATCCAATTCTTCAACAGGGTCAACACCGGGATTAATAACTATAATTTTATCTTGCTGAACACCCAATGAAATAGCTAAATTTTTAGTATATTCAGAATTAGCAACGATAGTTTCAACATTACCTAAAACCTCTAATACTCTTTTGTTAAGAGAGGTACCTTTCTCATGATTAATTTCTTTACCATGGATTAAACATATCTTTTTTTTATTAGTTTTAAGATGTTCTAAACTTTTCCAATGATCAGCAATAATACCATCAATTTTATTTTCTTTAATAAATTCATTAATTAATTGAGCTTTTCTGTATTTTCTAAGAAGTTTTATTCCTCCAACGCGCTCTATAGAAAAAGAAACTTGCTCATCAAATAATTTATGATTTTCATGATAATCTGCAAATAATTTTATCATGTAATGTTTTGAAAGTTCGTTAGCCAACCCCCACATTAAATTCTGCATACCCCCAACTTCTGGAGGAAATGTTTTTGTAACTATTAAGTACATTAATTATCTAACCATTTAATACCACAGCCAACACTTGGAATTTGCGTTTCAGGACCTTTGGTCGTTTCAGCTATATGTTTCATTGCTGTAAATAAATCACTATCACCAGCTCTTACTGGTTTTAAATTGTCTAATTCTCTTATTCGACCTCTGTATTGTAATTCTAAATTATTATTGTATCCAAAAAAATCAGGAGTGCATACTGCATCATAACTTTTTGCAACATTTTGAGTTTCATCAAATAGATAAGGGAAACTAAACTGATGCTTTTTTGCAAGCTCAATCATATTTTCAAAACTATCTTCAGGATAATTTACTGGATCATTTGCTGAAATAGCCACAGCTTTTACTCCAATTTTTTCTAAATTTTTACAATCTTCAACAATGTCTTTAATGACTGCTTTTACATAAGGACAGTGGTTACAAATAAACATAACCAAAGTTCCATTTGTCCCTTTAACGTCATTTAATTTAATAATTTCGTTATTAGTGGACTTTAATTCAAAGCTTTTAGCAGCTTGTCCGAAATCACATATTGGAGTTTTTAACGGCATGTTATATTAATATATAAGTTATGTTTTATGATTTGGAAGATAAAAAAGTTAAAAATTTAGGTGATAATTGGTCTGCATCTAACGCATCTATCATTGGTGATGTTACTTTAGAAAAAAATACCAGCATTTGGTTTAATGTTACCTTAAGAGGTGATGTTGAAAATATTCATGTAGGCGAAGGCTCAAATGTTCAAGATGGGAGTGTATTGCACACTGATCCAGGCTACCCATTAAAAATTGGTAAAAATGTAACTATTGGTCATTTAGTTATGCTTCATGGCTGCACAATTGATGACAATTCTTTAATTGGAATTGGTGCTGTAATTTTAAATGGAGCAAAGATTGGGAAAAATTGTATCATAGGGGCTAAAGCACTGATCACTGAAAATAAAATCATCCCTGATAATTCTCTAGTTGTTGGATCTCCTGGTAAAATTGTAAGACAAGTCTCAGGTGAAGAAGCAAAATCAATCACTGAAAATGCTATTCACTACCAGGATAACTGGAAAAAATATTCTAAATCAGTATTTTAAAACTGTAATGAGTAACTTTTCTAAAAAAGATTTAGATATATTTACAAATAAAATTTTAGAGGATTATGATAATAAAAATCCTAGTTCAATTTTTAAAGATAAAATCAAAATAACTAATGAAGATGCTCTAATTATTCAGTCAAACGTTGCGAGACTGAGAGTGAAGAGAGGAGATCAAATTATTGGTTATAAGATAGGCTGTGTTTCAAAAGATACTCAAAAAAAAATGGGGTTTACTCAACCAGCATATGGCTACCTTTGGAAAAGTGAATTATATGCTAGTGGCGTAAGATTAGTCAAAAAAGATTACACAAATCCTGCAATGGAAGCTGAATTTGGCATTATATTAAATCGTGATATCAAACTTGAGTTAGCATCTTTTGATTATATAATTCAGTCAATTGAAGGAATTTATCCCTTAATAGAAATTCACAACTTAGTCTTTCATGGAAACGAGCCATACGGTGCAGAACTACTTGCAAATAATGCGATACATGCCGGGGTGGTCATAGGACCAGAAACAAAACTATCAATAGAAAAAATTGAAACTGATCTTAAGCTTATTTATGATAATGAAATTATTGATACTTGGAATAACAAAGTATGGCCAGTTGATATGTTATCTGAATTAAATTGGTTAGTTAATGAGCAAGCTAAAAATAATAATTATCTAAAAAAAGGTGATTTAATTTTAACAGGTGCTTATGGTTTTCCTGTTCCAATAAATGATAAAAAATTAATTGAAGTTACATCATCTGCATTTGGAGATGTAAAAGCTAGTTTTTATTAAGGAATTAACCAAGTATCTTTGTTATTCTCTAAATCAAATCTAGCTCTACGGTGACCCTTAGCTGCTAAATAAAGCCACTCAATACTTTTAATTTTACATTGAATAACAGTAAAGTTTTTATATCCCACCTCACTTTGCTCCATTGTAAATTCAAAATTATCTAACTCAGGTTTTAACCCTGAAGTAGGGGTTTCAGATAATGTTCCTGGTCCGTTGTCTACTAAATAACACTTTCTACTCATATGACCTGTTTTTAACCAAGATTGTTTTGTAATATCATTTTCATGATTAACGGTGCATTCAACTTTAAGCCTAACTTGAATCTTTTCATCCTTGTCATAAAATAATATTGCCGCATTTTTATTTGCTTTTAATTTAGCAATTTTATCTGATCTGATATCACTATGATATTGTATTAAGCTACTTTCTCGATCTGATTTTCTAAGGACTACAATTCTTCCATCAAAGTCATCTTGGCCACCACAAATAAATACTGGAATTCTAAATTGAGAACCTCTATCTTTGATAGCATTATCTAGCATTGACCAGATCTTATTTTTGATCTCTTCAAAATCTTCGTAGTATGTTGGTTGCATTATAGATTATTTACTAAGTCTTCTAATCAAACTAGAAGTGTCCCAACGGTTTCCACCCATCTCTTGAACTTCGCCGTAATACTTATCAACAACCTCAGTTACAGGTAAGAGAGAGCCATTATTTTTAGCTTCATCCATTGCAATTTTTAGATCTTTTCTCATCCAATCAACTGCAAAACCAAATTCAAATTGATCATCAATCATCGTTTTGTACCTGTTTTCCATTTGCCAAGATTGAGCAGCACCTTTAGATATAACTTCAATTACATCTTGCATATTTAAACCAGCTTTTTTTCCAAAGTTAATCGCTTCTGATAAACCTTGAACTAGACCAGCGATACAAATTTGATTAACCATTTTTGCTAGTTGACCATTTCCTGCACCACCTAATAATTTCATCTTTTTGCTATAGCAATCAATTTTATCTTTAGCTTTATCAAAATCAGCTTGATCACCACCAATCATAACAGTTAGTGCACCATTTTCTGCACCAGCTTGACCACCTGATACTGGTGCATCTAATGATCCGAATCCATTTTTTTTTGCAAATTCATAAATCTCCCTTGCGATTGTTGCAGAAGCTGTAGTGTTATCAATATAGATAGCACCTTTTTTAATTGTTTTAAAAATACCATTATCACCAAAAGTTACTTCACGAAGATCGTTATCATTTCCAACGCATGTGAATATATACTCTGCACCTTCTGCTGCTTCTGCAGGAGTATTGGCTTTTGATCCTTTAAATTCTGCGACCCATTTATCTGCTTTTGAAGAAGTTCTATTATAAACAGTTACATTGTGACCAGCTTTTGATATATAACCAGCCATTGGATAACCCATGACACCAAGACCAATGAAAGCAACATTACAAGACATAAATTTTATTTCCTATGTTTAAAAGTTTGAATTTTAAAGTAATTTTATTTGGATTTATATTTACATTTTTTTCAAGTTTTGGACAGAGTTTTTTTCTTGGTTTATTCAATTCAAGCATAAGAGACGCACTTTATATCACGCACGGTCAATTTGGATCAATATATGCGTCTGCAACTTTATTAAGTAGTTTTATACTTGTTTGGATTGGAAAAAAAATTGATGACTTTAATATCTTAAAATTTGCATCTTATGTTATTGCTTTACTAGCCATTTCTTGTTTCTTATTTTCTAAAATTTCATCAGTCGTTTTCTTGTTTCTATCAATTTTCTTAATGAGATTATCAGGACAAGGACTAATGTCTCACACCGCAACTACAACAATATCAAGATTTTTTGAAAAAACTAGAGGACGAGCACTAAGTATAACTTGGCTTGGTTTATCTTTAGCCGAATTTATTCTACCATTATTGATTATCTTTCTATTAACTTTTGTTGATTGGAGAAATATTTGGATAGTTATTTCAATTTTTGTCATTGTAGTGTTGCCAATTATTACTTTTTCATTAGTAAAAAATATCAAGTTAGATTCAAGAGAAACTGTAAGTCTTAATGAGGTTAAGACAAAAGAAATTAAACAATGGAAAAGAAGTGAGGTATTAAAAGATTATAGATTTTATATTATTTGCATAACCATGTTAGCGATGCCTTCAATTGCAACAGGTACATTTGTTTATCAATCATTTATAGTGTCATCTAAAGGATGGGGACCCTATGTAATAGCTCAATCCTTTATGGTGTACTCTATTTTATCAGTGATCACTTTATTTTTGTCTGGGTTCTTGATTGATAAATTTACAAGTAGGAAGTTATTAATCTACATGAACATTCCATTATTATTTGCTACATTTGTACTTTATTATTTTAATTCACCATTTTCATCTTATGTCTTCCTAGGTTTAATCGGTATATCAAATGGCTTGGCTAACGTTTTGGGTTCTGCTACCTGGGCTGAAATTTATGGAGTTAAATATATCGGTTCTATTAAAGCACTAACAACAGCTTTCATGGTATTTTCAACGGCATTTGGAACAGCTCTATTTGGAATATTGATCGATAATAGTTTTTCGATTGAACAAATTGCCTTAGCTTCAGGCTCATACACATTAATTGCAATATTCCTTCTATTCTTAATAAAAAATAAGTTAAATCCACAATATTTGTAAAATTAACCTTGATTTTTTTTAACCACCGTATAGATACTGCGCATGGCTAGAGTTACGGTAGAAGATTGCATAGATAAAGTAGATAGTCCTTACGAATTAGTATTGGTTGCTAAAGAAAGAGCAGTTCAATTAAATTCAGGTCTAGAACCTACCCTTGATAGAGATAATGACAAAAATACGGTTATATCTTTAAGAGAAATTGCAGCAGACACTATTAAAGTTTCAGACTTAACAGACAGTGCTATTCATAAACTTAGAAAACACGTTGAACAAGTTGACGATGGTACTGAGGATGATGAAGTTGTAGGTGATGATTTTGAAAGCATGTATAAAGGTGAAATTTCTAAAAGTGGAACACCTATTTTACCATCTAAAAGAGCTAGAAAAATTCCAGAAAAAATTCAAGTTGCACCAGAAGATTTAGAAGAATTGACTGCAAAAGCAGAACCAGAAGTAGACGTTGATTCTGAGTTAGAAGTTACTAGTGAAGAAACTGAAGTTTCTTTAGATCAAATAGCTGAGACAGAAACTGCTGAGGATAGTTCGGAAGAAACTGAACCAAACAGTTAATTATTAAATTCCTTTAAGATTTTTTCCCTGTGTTCATCTAAGTCTGGAATATCACCACGCGTTGTTTCATCCTTATAATTAGACATTTTAATTGGATTGCCTGCTAATTTGAAATCTCCAATTACTTTGTGATGTGCTTTAACAATCATGTTTCTTGCTTGAACCTGAGGGTTTTCAACAGCTTCTTTTATATTAAATATTGGACCACATGGAATTTTTTCTTTTTCCATTTCACTTACCCACTCATCAGTATTCTTAACAATAAGCTTATCTTCAAGTATTCTTTTAAGATCATTCATATTTTCCGATCGTAATGAATTTGTATCAAATTTTGGGTCTTTAGAAATTTCAGGAATATTTAAAACATTACAAAGTTTTTCAAATAGTTTTTCATTACCAGCTGCTATAATGATGTGACTATCTTTTGTTTTAAAAGCTTCAAATGGAGCAATAGATGGGTGACGAGATCCCATTGGTTTTGGTATTTCATTTTTAGCGAGGTACCTTGCAATAGCATTTTCTAAAATGGCAATCTGGCAGTCAAGCATTGAAACATCAATAAAAGTTCCTTTGCCAGTTTTTTCTCTATCATAAAGTGCTGCATTAATTCCAACGGTAGTAAATAATCCTGCAGTAATATCTCCAATAGATGTACCGACTCTTGTTGGTTCAGAATTTGGCTGACCAGTAACACTCATTAAACCACCCATACCTTGAACGACCATATCATAAGCAGGTAATTCTTTTAATGGACCAGTTTGTCCAAAGCCTGATGCTGATGCATAAATTAATCTAGGATATTTTTTACAAACGTCTTTCCAGCCATAACCCCACTTCTCCAATGTGCCTGGTTTAAAATTCTCAACTAAGA